>NZ_JBEPPU010000010.1:0-125718 GCF_040547465.1 Frigoribacterium sp. PvP054 | reverse complement strand
CGGGTCAGGTCGGCACGGAAGCCCATGCGACGCTTGTAGCCGGTCTTGTTCTTGTAGTTCTGGATGACGATCTTCGGGCCGCGCAGGTCGTTCAGGACCTCGCCCTCGACCGTGACCTTCGCCAGGTCGTCGCCCGAGAGGATGGTGTCGCCGTCGACGTGCAGGACGGGGACGAACGAGACGGTCTCGGCGGTCGCGGCCTTGAGGCGGTCGACGGTCAGGATGGTGCCGACCTCGACCTTCTCCTGCCGACCACCGGCGCGCACGATTGCGAAAGCCATGGGAACTCCAAAGATGTGGGGGATGTGACGCCCGGACTGCCGGACGACGTCGTGGTGCCGCGAGGGCAACTTGTATAGTCTTTCACAAATGTCACGACCGATCAAACTTCGTCGCCCTCCGCAGTTCACGGCCGAGATCGTCGACGACGCGCGTGAACGCCTCCTCGACCTGCTCGACGACCTGAAGGCGCTCACCACGGAGCACGCCGACGACGTCGAGGTGTGGGGCTCGGCCGTCACGACCGCCGGGTGGGAGATCGCCAGCCTCGGCCAGTGGCTCGGTCTCGAGGGCGAGGCCGTGCTGCTGCTCGGCGGCGCCTCGTATCCCGAGATCGCCGAGCACCAGGGCACGAGCGCGTCCGCGGTCTACGGCCGCGTCGGGCGGTCCCTGACGCTCGGGCCCTACGCCCACGCGTCGGGCACCGACGGGTCGACGACGCGGGTCTCGGCCGAGGGCCTCGACCAGGCCCGGGCCGAGTACGCCCAGGAGGCGCGGGCCGGCGACCCGACGAGCGTCACCGCACCGGCCCCTCCCGTCGGCGACTCCCTGGCCGACCGACTGCCCGAGGTGCTGCGCGACGGCGCCCGGCGGACGACCGAGATCGTCGCCGCCCTGCCCGACTACCGACGCAGCAGCGTGCTCTCGACGCTCAGCGTGCTGGCCCGGCAGGGTGTGATCGAGCGGGTGGGGCACGGCACCTACGCCCTGCCCCACCCGTCGACCGACTGACCGTCGGGCCGTCCCGGCGCGACCGGTGCGGCTCGATCAGCCCGGTGTGCTCGCCACGGCCTCGTCGAGCCCGAACGCCCGCAGCTCGTCGTCGTCGAGCATCCGCGAGCGGATGAGGAAGCGCTTGCCCTCGGGGCTCTCGACCGAGAACCCGGCCCCGCGGCCGGCGACGACGTCGATGGTGAGGTGCGTGTACTTCCAGTACTCGAACTGGCTGCGCGACATGTAGACCTCGATCGGCTCGAGGCCGTCGACGTGCAGGTCGCCGAGGTGGACGTCGACCGCGCCCACCCGGAAGAACCCGACGGGGTAGCACATCGGCGACGAGCCGTCGCAGCAACCGCCCGACTGGTGGAACATCAGCGGGCCGTGCTGGGCGGTGAGATCCACGAGGAAGGCCGCGGCCTCGGCCGAGACGTCGACCCGCGAGGGGGTGGGCGGCGCCATCAGAAGAAGCCCATCGGACCGTCCGCGTAGCTGACGAGCAGGTTCTTCGTCTGCTGGTAGTGGTCGAGCATCATCTTGTGGTTCTCGCGACCGATGCCGGACTGCTTGTAGCCGCCGAACGCCGCACCCGCCGGGTACTGGTGGTACGTGTTCGACCAGACGCGTCCGGCCTGGATGTCACGGCCCGCCCGGTAGAGCTGGGCGCCGTTGCGGCTCCAGACGCCGGCGCCCAGGCCGTACAGGGTGTCGTTGGCGATCTTGACGGCATCGTCGTAGTCGCTGAAGCTCGTGAGCGAGAGGACGGGACCGAAGATCTCCTCCTGGAAGATCCGCATCGAGTTGCGGCCCTCGAAGATCGTCGGGTTGACGTAGTAGCCCTCGGTCAGGTCGCCGCCCAGGTCGGCGCGGTCGCCGCCGAGCAGGAGCTTCGCGCCTTCCTGCTTGCCGATGTCCATGTAGCTGAGGATCTTCTCGAGCTGGTCGTTCGAGGCCTGCGCGCCGATCATCGTGTCCATCGAGAGCGGGTCGCCCTGCTTCACCTGCTTCACCCGCTCGATGCCGTCGGCGGTGAACTGGTCGTAGATCGACTGCTGCACGAGCGCGCGGCTCGGGCAGGTGCAGACCTCGCCCGAGTTGAGGTTGAAGAACGAGAAGCCCTCGAGAGCCTTGTCGTAGAAGTCGTCGCGTTCGTCGGCGACGTCGGCGAAGAAGATGTTGGGGCTCTTGCCACCGAGCTCGAGGGTCACCGGGATGAGGTTCTCGCTCGCCATCTGCATGATGAGGCGCCCGGTCGTCGTCTCACCCGTGAAGGCGATCTTGCGGATGTTCGGGTGGCTCGCCAGGGGCGCACCGGCCTCGACCCCGAAGCCGTTGACGATGTTGAGCACCCCGGCGGGCAGGAGGTCCTTGATCAGGTCCATGAACACGTGGATCGACGCGGGGGTCTGCTCGGCCGGCTTGAGCACCACGCAGTTGCCGGCCGCGAGGGCCGGCGCGAGCTTCCACACGGCCATCAGCAGGGGGAAGTTCCAGGGGATGATCTGGCCGACGACACCCAGCGGTTCGTGGAAGTGGTACGCGACGGTGTCGGCGTCGATCTCGCCGGTGGAGCCCTCCTGCGCGCGGATCGCGCCGGCGAAGTACCGGAAGTGGTCGATCGCGAGCGGGACGTCGGCGGCGAGGGCCTCGCGGATGGGCTTGCCGTTGTCCCAGGTCTCGGCGACGGCGAGCATCTCGAGGTTCGCCTCCATCACGTCGGCGATCCTGTTCAGGATCAGCGCTCGCTGGGCGATCGTCGTCTTCTTCCAGGAGTCGAAGGCACGCCAGGCGGCCTCGACTGCCTTGTCGACGTCGGCCGCGTTGCCGCGGGCGACCTCGGTGAACACCTTGCCGTTCACCGGGCTCGGGTTCTCGAAGTACCGGCCGCCCGCGGGGGCGACGTACTCGCCGCCGATGTAGTGGTCGTACCGAGGCTTGAAGGTCACCTTCGCGCCCGGCTGTCCCGGGGCGGCGTAGGTGTTCGGGGGAGTGGTGACGGTCATGGCTGTCCCTTTCGACGTCGTTGTCGGGTCGTCGACGGGGGTCGCCCGCCGATGGCGGCAGGCTACGTCGGGGGACGTTGCATCGGGTTGCACCTCCCGGCCGGGGCGGGCGTGGTGGAGCCGGGCCGGGCGTCCGGAGGCGCGGGGGCGTGGGCGCGTCAGCCGCGGTCCTCGAGCGCCTCGAGGTGTGCGACGAGGCGCGTGCGCCGGGGCGACCCCGGCGGCAGGCGCCGGAGGAGCTCGAACAGGACGGCAGGGTCGTCGCGTCCCGCGGCCGACTCGGCGAACGCCTGCAGGGTCGCGGTCGACCCGCCTGCGATGACCGCGTCCCGCACCGTCGCGTCCACCTCGGCCCGGAGTGCCACGATGCCGGGCGCGATGGACGAGGGCAGGGCCGGGCCGGTGTCGGCCCGCACCGCCGCCCGGTGGCTGCCACGGTCGACGAGCCCCACGAGCGCGTCGAGGTCGAGGGTCACCGGTCGCGGCAGCCGGTACGGGCGCGACAGGGGGACGAGCGTCGGGTCGAGGGCCTCGACGACGTGCCGCAGGCGCACCATCTCGGGGCGCAGGGTGGACACCGCGTCGACGTCGCCGTAGACCGCGTCCGCCAGTTCGTGCGCCGTGTGGCCGGTGGGTCGGTGGGCCAGCAGGGTCATGATCTCGGAGTGCCGGGCACCGAGGGTGATGCGGCCGTCGCCGACCGACAGGATCGCCTCGTCCCGGCCGAGCGTCGTCAGGGTCGTCCGGCTCGTGACGGGGGAGGGGCCCGCGGAGGCGGAGGTGCCGACCGAGACCGTGCGCACGGGGTGGTGCGAGGGACGCGCCGGGGCGCGACCGACCGCGGCGAAGCGCAGGAGCGCGAGGTGCGCCTCCACGGCGGCGACGGTCGCGGTGACGAGGGGCAGGGTCATCGAGCCGGCCGCCCGGTCGTCGCCCGTGATGTCGACGACGCCGATCAGATGGCCGTCGACGGGGTCGTGGACGGGCACGGCCGTGCAGCTCCAGGCCTGGACGCGGTGGTTCCAGTGCTCGTCGCCCCGGATCTGCACGCCCCGGTCGAGCACGAGTGCGGTGCCCGGCGCCGAGGTGCCGACCCGCGCCTCCGACCATCCGGCCCCGGCGACGAACAGCATGTCCTCGGCCCGGCGGCGGGCCGCGTGGTCGCCCTCGACCCAGAGCAGGCGGCCGTGTTCGTCGCCGATCGCGACGAGCAGCCCGGAACCCGCGACGTCGTCGACGAGCAGGCGACGCACCACGGGCAGGGCGAGCGCCAACGGGTGGTCGCGGCGCCGGTCGTCGAGGTCGTCCTCCGGCAGCTCGAGTCGGGGCAGGCCGTCGGGGTCGAGCCGGTGCCGCGAGGCGCGGTCCCACGAGTCACGAACCACCCGGCGCACCGACCCGGCGTCGCGGGGCGGACCGCTCGCGGTGGGGGACATCGGGCACCCGTCGTCGTCTGTCGGGGCGAGGCGGCCGTGGTGCGGCGTCGTCGCCGTGGTGCTGTCAGCGTACGGCGGGCCGGGTCCGTGGGGAAGGGCGTCGGGTGGGGGTCTGCCGTGACCCCGGCGGGGAAGGGCCGGGGACGCCGGGAGCCCGCCGTCAGCGGCCGAGCGGCGCCGTGGCGTTCCAGGCGTCCGCGACGAGCGTGCGGAGGGCGGTGTCGTCGTCGGTGTCCGTCGTCCGGGCGGGGAGCTCGAGCTCGCCCGGCTCGGCGACGAAGTCGGCGTCCGCCCGGCCGCTTTGCACCGTCACCGGCATCCCGGGCTCGAGGTGGGGCGCGGCGGCGGCGAAGACGGCACGGAGCGAGTCGACCGAGGCCGCGGGCACGCTCACCGAGAGCTCGCCGTCGACGAGTGACGCGGCCTCGACCCCGGCGACGCCGACGAGGGCGGTGACGAGTCCGACGCCGTCGCCGAGGTCGGCGGAGTCGGCGCCGACGGCCGCGTACGTCCCGTCGGATGCCGCTCCGGACTCCGGCAGCGACCGCACGTCGATGCCGGCGCCGATGTCCGCCGCGGACATGGCCGCGGCGGCGGCCAGGGCGTCGGTGCCGCCGGCCGTGTTGACCTCGAGGGTGGACGCCGAGAGCTCCGCCGCGACGACGCCGACCGAGGACGTCGCGGCGGCGAGCAGGGCCTCGACGCGGTCCAGGGGCCCGTCCACCGTGCGGACGACGCCACCGGCCGTCACCGTGACGTCGCGCGTCGCCGCCTCGTCCGAGAGGAGACCGGCGACGACGCGGCCGTCGTCGCGGTCGGCCAGGGTGAGGTCCAGCCGGTCCGGCCCGACGTCGGCGGCCGTGACCGTGGCGACGGAGACCACCGAGTCGTAGGCAGCCCGGGTCTCGGCGTCGACGATGCCCGCATCGGTCCGCACCGTCACGTCGCCCGCGGTGGCGCTGACCGGGCCCCGGTCGAAGCGGGGGTCGTCCGCGCGGGCGGCAGCCAGGACCCCGACGGCGTCGAAGGGGTCGCCCGCCGCCTGCTCGCCTGCGAGACCGGGCGGGTCGCCGTCCCCGCGGTCGACCACCTCGATCGTCGTGAACTCCGTCAGGGGCCTCACCAGCGCCACGAGGTCGAGCGTGGTCCCGTTGTCGACACGCGAGGGGAGGACGGGGAAGGACACCGGCCCGACCACCGCGTCCATCGAGGTGACGTCGAGCGAGGCGGACGCGTTGTCCACCCACCAGGCGCCCATCTCGTCGGTGATGCTCCGGAGGGTGGTCGCGTCGACGTCCACGGCGATCTCGACGCGGCCCGACATCGAGCCCGAGAACGGCAGCGTGTTCTGCCCACCGCCCGTCGCGTCGACGACGCCCGGGAGCGCCTCCATGTGCTGCTCGAACCGGCTGCCGTACCCGCTGCCGGCGTTCACGGGCCCGCAGCCGACGAGGGTCGCGCCCACGAGCGTGCCGACGAGCGCGGCCGCGACCGACCGCCGGGTGATCTGCGTCCACGGCATCGTTCGAGCCTAGGGCAGGCGGATGCCGCCAGGTCGACGGTCCTCCGGGGGGCGGGAGGCGCGGGTCAGCTCGCGCAGTCGATGCAGAGTCGGGCGGTGGGTCGCGCCTCGAGCCGGGCCTCGCCGATGCGGGCCGAGCAGCGCTCGCAGCGGCCGAAGGTGCCGTCGGCGACGCGGGCCAGGGCGGACTCCGCGTCGGCGGCCCGCTCGAGGGCTGACCGCCGGACGGCGTCGAGCTGCGACCGCTCGTACGCGATGGTCGATCCGTCGGGGTCGTGTTCGTCGTCGACGTTCGCTCCCTCTCGGGCCGCCGCCACCGCCTCCATGTCGGCGAGCAGCCGGTCGGCCAGCGCGAGCGCCTCGTCCCGCGTCGTGCGCAGCCGGTCGGAGGGGTCGATCACGCGCTCACGCTGCCGGGCTCAGGCCGACACGAGCGGCGGCACCTCTTCGCCCGCGCGGGGCGGGGCCGGGGGAGTCCCGTCGCCGAACGGCCGGCCGCCGAGCTGCTCGCGGCCGTGCTCGGTGAGCCACCCCGACGCGTCGGGCCCGACCGGGACGATGCCGGTCGGGTTGATGTCGGAGTGCACCACGTAGTAGTGCGCCTTGATCTGGTCGAAGTCGATCGTGTCGCCGAACCCCGGGGTCTGGAACAGGTCTCGGGCGTAGGCCCAGAGCACCGGCATCTCGGTGAGCTTGTTCCGGTTGCACTTGAAGTGGCCGTGGTAGACCGCGTCGAACCGGGCGAGCGTGGTGAACAGCCGGATGTCGGCCTCGGTGATCGTGTCGCCGACGAGGTAGCGCTGCCCGGCCAGGCGCTCGGACAACCGGTCGAGCCGGTCGAAGAGGGTACGGTAGGCGCGCTCGTAGCTCTTCTGCGAGCCGGCGAAACCGGCCCGGTAGACGCCGTTGTTGACGTCGCGGAACACCACGGCGTTCACCTCGTCGATCTCGCCGCGGAGGGCCTCGGGGTAGAGGTCGGGCGCGCCCTCCCGGTGGAAGGCGGTCCACTCGGTGGCGAAGTCGAGCGTGATCTGCGGGAAGTCGTTCGTGACGACCTTGCCGCTCGGGACGTCGACGACGGCCGGCACGGTGATGCCCCGCGGGTAGTCGGGCGTCCGGGCGAAGAAGGCCTCTTGGAGGCGCTCGATGCCGAGCACGGGGTCGCGGCCGTCGGGGTCGAGGTCGAAGGTCCAGCTGCGGGCGTCGTGCGTGGGGCCGGGCAGGCCGAGCGAGATCGCGTCCTCGAGCCCGAGCAGGCGGCGCGAGATCACGCTGCGGTTCGCCCACGGGCAGGCCCGGGCGGCGACGAGCCGGTACCGGCCGGCCTCGACCGGCCACCCGTCGACGGCATCGCGCGTGATGCGGTCCTCGATGTAGTTGGTGTCGCGGGTGTACTCCTGGCCCGGCTCGACGTAGCTGCCCTTGACCTGCTGATCGCTCATGGCGCCACCCTACGCACGGGGCGTCGGTGATTCCTGGTCGGTGCGTCGGTCGGCCCGTGACGGCGGCCCCCCGAGCAGGCGTCCGCAGCAGGGGTCAGGAGTTCTCGACGGCCAGGGACGAGGAGGTGCGGGACGAGGAGGCGCGGGTCGCGTTCCAGTCGCGCCACATCGCCTTGAGGTCCCACGCGTTCTCGGCCTCGAGCGAGATGCCGCGCTCGCCGGTGCGACGGGTGCGACCCTGGATCAGCATGAGCTGGGTGCCGAACAGCAGGGAGCCGGCTCGGGCCTGGGCCTCCTCGAAGAACGTCGAGTCCGAGCAGCCGCTGCCGTCGTCGAGGCTGATGAAGACGACGCGCTTGCCGCTGCGCATCGGCGGGGTCTGGGTCGCGATGCGGATGCCCGCGACGAGGACGGTGGTGCCGTTCCAGTGGTCGCGCAGGTCGGCGGCCCGCACGACGCCGAGGTCGTCGAGCATCGGCCGGTAGCTCTCGATGACGTGCTCGCTGACCTCCATCGACAGGATGTCGAGTTCGTCGCTGACCCGTTGCCGGGCGCCGACGTCGGGCGTCCCGGTCGGCACGGTGTCGGAGTCGTCGATCGAGAAGTCGAGCTGGTTCTCGACGTCGGCGGCCCGCGGTCGCGACGACCGGCCGGTGAGGGCCCGCACCCGGGCGAGGACGTCGCCGCGGGTGCGGCCGGGCCCCGCGACCGAGTCGAGCGCCCCGACCTGCGCCAGGCGTTCGAACAGCGACCGTGACGGCGTCGCCCGCTGCCAGAAGTCGGTGATCGAGTCGTACGGGCGGTTCACGACCACCCGGGCCAGTTCGGCGTCGCTGATGCCGTGCACGTCGGCCAGCGACAGCCTCAGCCCGAGGTCGCCCACCCGGGTCGGGGCGATCGGGGTCGCCGGCGGACGGAGGCGCTCGACCCGGTAGACGTCGGTCGAGGCGTTGACGTCGAGCGGCAGCACGGGCACCCCCATGCGCCGGGCCTCGGTCAGCAGCAGTCGCTTCGGGTACATGCCGGGGTCGTGGGTGAGGACGCCGGCCAGGAACTCGGCCGGGTAGTGGGTCTTCAGCCAGGCGCTCTGGTACGTGGGCAGCGCGAACGCGGCCCCGTGGGCCTTGCAGAAGCCGAACGACCCGAACCCCTTGAGCGCGGCCCAGATGCGGTCGACCGCGGCGTCGTCGAAGCGACGGCGCCCCGTCACGGGGTCGAGGTTGCCGCGGGTGCGCTCGCGGAAGGTCGCCTCGAGGGCGTCGTCGTCGCCCTTGCCCATGTGGCGTCGGATCTCGTCGGCCTCGGCGAGCGACACCTGCATGGTGGCCTCGAGGATGCGCAACACGTGCTCGTGGTAGATGACCACCCCGTAGCTGTCGTCGAGGAACGAGGCGAAGCTCGGGTGCAGGTAGTCGGGCTGCCGGAACCCGTGCTTGGTGTCGAGGAAGGGCGCGATCATGTTGCCCTTCATCGGGCCGGGGCGGAACAGCGAGATGTCCGCGATGAGGTCTTCGTAGCGGTCGGGCTGCATCTTGCCGATCAGTTCGCGCTGCCCCGGGCTCTCGATCTGGAACATGCCGAGGGTGTGGGTGGTGCGGATCGCCTCGAAGGTGGGCTCGTCGTCGTGGGGGATCTCGTCGAGCTCGATGCGCCCCTGGCGGTTCACGTACGGCACGTCGACCGGCAGGGCGCCGGCGAGGGCGGCACGCGGACCGTTGACCCGTTCGATCTCGTCGAGGGCGTAGGCCAGCGAGCTCTGCATGCGGACCCCGAGCACGTCGAGCTTCAGCAGGCCGGCGTCGTTCATGTCGTGCTTGTCGAACTGGCTCATCGGCAGGCCGATGCCGCTCGGCTGCACGGGGGTGGTGCTGAGCAGGTCGGAGTCGCCGAGGATCACCCCGCACGGGTGCATCGAGATGTGCCGGGGCAGGCGGTCGAGCCGTTCGCTGAGGTCGACCAGCAGGTCGATCTGGTCGTTGCTGCGGGCCAGCTCGGCGATCTCGCGCAGCTCGGGCTTCTCGGCCATCGCGGTGCGCAGGTCGCGGGCGTTCGACCGCCAGACGTTCTTGGCCACGAGGTCGATCTGCTCGTCGTCGAGCCCCAGGGCGAGGCCGGCGTCGCGCACGGCACCGCGACCCCGGTAGGTGGACTGCATCGACATGAGCGTGACCCGGTTGCTGCCGTACCGGTCGAAGACGGCCCGGTAGACCTCGTGTCGCCTGGCCGACTCGACGTCGATGTCGATGTCGGGCAGGGTCTCGCGCTTGTTGCCGAGGAACCGCTCGAACAGCAGGTCGTGCTCGATCGGGTCGACGTTCGAGATGCGCAACAGGTAGGTGACCAGGCTGCCGGCACCCGACCCCCGCGCCGCGTTGCGCACCCGCAGGTCGCGCATCAGTGCCGAGACGTCGGCCACGGTGAGGAAGTACCCCGCGAAGCCGAAACCGGTGATGATGCCGAGCTCGTAGCGCATCCTGTCCTCGACCTTGTCGCGCAGGGCTCGGTCGGCGTCGCCGAAGCGCTCGGTGACGCCCGCCTCGGCCCGTCGGAACAGGGCCTGGTCGGGGTCGCCGTCGATGCCGATCGCGCTGAGTTCTGGCACCTTGGGACGGCCCCAGCCGAGGTCTGCGGCGGGGTCGAGCCGGCACCGGTCGGCCAGTCGCTCGGTCGCGGCGAGCATCTCGTCGCCGGCGCTGCGCGGCAACGACGAGGCGTCGCTCACCAGACGGGCCAGCCGGCGCATGTCGCCGGGGCCCTTGAGGTACGCCTGGGCGTTGGGCTGGGGCCGGAACGAGCCGAGCGCGGCCAGGTGGCCAGCCGAGTCGAGCACGTCGGCCGTGACCGCCTCGTCGGGGTCGAGGTAGCGCACCGCGTTCGTCAGCACGGCCGGCACCCCGACGTGGTCGGCGAGCTCGAGCATGCGCGCCGCGTGCCGGATGCTGCGGCTCTCGCCCGGCTCGGTCAGGTGGCAGACGACCTCGACCACGACCCCGCCCGGCAGCGCGGCCGCCCAGTCCGACAGGGACGCCGCCGCCTCGCTGTGCCGCCCGGCCTGCACCAGTCGCCCGACGTCGGAGTCGGGCCCCAGCAGGACGGTCGCCGCGGGCTCGGTCTCGCCCTGCACGAACCCCCGCACCCGCGACCGGGCGATCGTCGCGACGCTGTTGGCACTGCCACTGGCCTTGCGGGTGGCCCGCCCGTGCGACGCGCTGATCAGGCGGCACAGCGCCGCCCACCCGGCCTTCGCGGGGCCACCACCCCGTGCCCCGTGCGCCAGCACCACGATGCGGTCGACGGCGCCCGACCCGTCGCGCCCGTCGGCCCCACCGACCGACGCGCCCCCTTCGCGGTCGTCACGACAGCCCAGCTCGACCCCGACGATCGGGTCGACGCCCGCCGTCCGGCACGCTCCGATGTGACGGATCGCCCCGTACAGTCCGTCCCGGTCGGTGATCGCCGCGGCGTCGGCCCCCGCCGCGACGGCGGCGTCGACGAGCGCCTTCGGGTGCGCCGTGCCGTGGTGCGCGCTGAACGCCGACGCGACGCGCAGGTGGATGAAGCTCATGGTCGGTACCTCGGGCTGCTGAACCCCCGGCCGGGTCGTTCGAACAGGTGTTCGACCAGTGTACGTCGCCCGAGCCGACCCGTCGTGCCCGTCACCCGTCCGTCCCGCCGCCTGTCATCATCGGGGCATGCCCGATCGACGCACCGCCCCGCCCCGTCGAGGGGGCGCCCTGCGTCGCGACGCCCGCACCGCCACCCACTGGACCCGCGTCCTGCTGGCCCAGCCGCGCCTCCTGCTCGCGGTGAAGACCGCGCTCGCCGCGGCACTCGCCTACTGGATCGCCCCGCACGTGCCGGGCGTGGCGGCCGAGTACCCCTACTACGCCCCGCTCGGCGCCGTCATCGCCATGTACCCGACGATCAAGAGCTCGGTGCGGCAGGGGTTCCAGGTGCTGCTCGGCCTCGTCGTCGGCATCGTCCTCGCCACCACGGTCTTTGCCCTGCAGGAGGGGCGGCCCGGCGTCCTCGCCGTCGCGCTCGTCGTCGGGGTGGGCGTCCTCGTGGCCGGCATCCGCTGGCTCGGCGCCGGTCGCGACTGGGTGCTGACGGCCGGGCTGTTCGTCCTGCTGCTCGGCGGCTCGAACGCCGAGGCCTACTCGCTGGGTTACGTCGTGCAGGTCGGCGTCGGCGTCGTCGTCGGCGTCGTGGTCAACCTGGTGCTCGTGCCGCCGCTCTACGCCTCACGCGCCGAGGAGCGCCTCGCCCGCGTCCGGGACTCGCTCGCCGACCGGGCCGACGAGATCGCCGGGGTGTTCGAGACGACCTGGCCGCTCGAGGACGACGAGTGGGAACGCCGCGTCGGCGTCCTGCCGAGCACCCTGCGTCGGGTGCGCGAGGCCGTCCGGTACGCCGACGAGTCCCGCCACCTCAACCCCCGCCGGCTGCTGCGGCGCCGTGACCTGGGCCAGGATTACGCCGACCTCGCCGTCTACGAGCGCGTGTCGTTCCACCTGCAGGACGTGGCCGAGGTCTCGGGCATCCTCGGCCGTCGCATCGGCCGCCAGATCGGCATGCCCGACGACCTCGCGCCCGACGTCGCCCACGCCGTTCACGGCGTCGCCACCGTCATCCGACGCCACGGCACGGACGACGCCGACGCGTTCACCGACGCCCGCCGCCGCGTCGCCGACCTCTGGGACGCGGTCGACCGCCATCGCGACCGCCCGACCACCGCCACGAGCGGCGGGGTCTCGATCGCGGTCTCGCTCGGACGCGTCATCGCCGCCCTCGACCCCGACGACACGACCGCGCCCCGCCCCGAGGACGACGCCGCCGAGGAGGCGCGCGCGGCGGACGACGACGGCACCGGCGGCCGCGTGGGCGGCACCGACAGCACGGGGCCGGTCGACGACGCGAGCGCCCCCCGCGACACCGCGCCGCACGACACCGGGCAGGACGACGACGCCCCCGCCGGTCGCGCCGACGACGACGCCCGCTGACCCCGATACGGCGCACGACCTCCGGGAGCAGTACGGTTGACCGGGCACCGACGCCGAGACGCGACCCGTGCCCCCACCCGGCCGGGGCGGTCGACGGGAATGCCCGTCCCCCCTGTGCGTTGACACCCGTGGCCCCGAGAACCCCCGCCGCCTGATCGACCAGCGACGACACGATCGCCGCCCTCCCCACGAAAGCTGCACTGTGACAGACACCACCACCCTCATCATCCTCGGAGCCAGCGGAGACCTCACCGAGCGTCTGCTGCTCCCCGGCCTCGCGAGCCTGCTGAAGAGCGACCGCGGCGTCGACGTCCAGCTGATCGGCACCGGCCGCAGCGAGCGCAGCCCCGAAGAATGGGACGACGTCGTGAAGACCGCCTTCAACGGCGACGCCGGCAGCGACCTCGCCAAGAAGACCCTCGCGTCGAGCCGGTACATCCAGGGCGACCCGACCACGGTCGAGCACCTGAAGGCCCTCTTCGAGGCCAGCGAGGGCACCCCGGTGATGTACTTCGCCCTGCCGCCCGCGATCAGCACCAAGGTGATCCAGGCGCTCGCCGAGATCGACCTGCCCGACGGCCTCCGCCTCGCCCTCGAGAAGCCGTTCGGCTCCGACGAGGAGAGCGCTCGCGAGCTGAACGCCGAACTGCTCAAGATCGTCCCCGAAGAGCGCATCCACCGCACCGACCACTTCCTGGGCCGCGCGACCGTGCTGAACATGATCGGCCTGCGCTTCGCGAACCGCCTCTTCGAGCCGGTCTGGAACGGCGACAACATCGAGAAGGTCGAGATCTTCTACGACGAGGTCCTCGGCCTCGAGGGTCGCGCCCAGTACTACGACAAGGCCGGCGCCCTGATCGACATGATCCAGAGCCACCTGCTGCAGGTGCTCGCCGTCATCGCCATGGACGCCCCGTCGAGCATCGACTCGGTCGAGTTGCGCAGCGAGATCGCTCGCGTGCTGCGGGCCACCTGGGTCAAGGACGCCGACCCGATCGCCTCGAGCCGCCGGGCGCAGTACGCCGCCGGCACCATCGACGGCAAGGACGTCCCCGCGTACGCCGACGAGGACGGCGTCGACGTCGAGCGCCAGACCGAGACCCTGGCCGAGGTCGAGTTCGAGGTCAAGACGCGTCGCTGGGCCGGCGTGCCGTTCATCCTCCGCTCGGGCAAGGGCATGACCAAGATCCGCAAAGAGGTCCTCATCACGTTCAAGCCCGTGCCGGCACTGCCCGAGGGGCTCAACGGTTCGTCGACTCCCGACACGCTGCGCATCGAGATCAGCCCCGAGACGATGGAGCTCGGCGTCACGACCAACGGCAAGGGCAACCCCTTCGACCTCGAGAAGTCGACGTTCCAGGTGACGCTCGGCAAGCCCGAGCTGACCCCCTACGGCGAGGTGCTCAGCGGCATCTTCCACGACGACCCGACGCTGTCCATCCGTGGCGACGTCGCCGAGCGCTGCTGGGCGATCGTCGCGCCGGTGATCGAGGCCTGGAAGGCCGACCGCGTGCCGCTCGACACGTACGCCGCCGGATCGACCGGTCCGAAGGACTGGCCCGCCTGATCCCTCCTGCGTCCCGCGTCACGGCCGCCCCGCTCGTCAGAGCAGGGCGGCCGTCGCCGTGCGGGGCCTAGCCGTCCGCGTCCGCCCCCGCCTTCGCCTTCGAGATGGCGTCCGCAGCGCGCACCAGCGCCAGGTGCGAGAGCGCCTGCGGGGTGTTGCCGACGTGGCGGCCGGTGGCGACCTCGATCTCCTCCGAGAGCATGCCGACGTCGTTGCAGTAGCCCACGAGTCGGTCCATCAGGGTGACGGCGTCGTCGACCCGTCCCGAGGCGGCGTACTGCTCGGCCAGCCAGAACGAGCAGGTCAAGAAGGGGTTCTCGGCGCCCTCGAGCCCGTCGACCCCGCTCTCGGTGCGGTACCGCATCAACAGGCCGTCCTGCAGCAGGTCGTGCTCGATCGCGGCGACGGTGCCGAGCATGCGCGGGTCGTCGGCGGCGACGAAGCCGACCTGCGCCAGCTGCAACAGTGACGCGTCGACCTCGGTCGTCCCGTAGTGCTGGGTGAAGGAGGCGCGGTCGGCGTTCCAGCCGTGGGTCTCGATCTCGGCGCGCACCTCGTCGCGCAACCCTCGCCAGCGGTCGACGGGGCCGTCCAGGCCGAACTGCTCGACGCCCTGGATGGCCCGGTCGAGGGCGGCCCAGATCATCACGCGCGAATGGGTGAAGTGCTGGAGTTCGCCGCGGATCTCCCAGATGCCGTTGTCGGGGCGGGTCCAGTTGTCCTCGACGTACTGCACGAGCGCGCGTTGCAGCGGCCAGGAGTACTCGCTCTCCTCGACCCCCAGCAGGCGGGCCTCGTGCAGCGCGACCATCACCTCGCCGAAGATGTCGCCCTGGTACTGCTTGTAGGCGGCGTTGCCGATCCTGACGGGCGACGCCCCGTCGTAGCCGGACAGCTGCCCGAGCTCGCTCTCGTGGAGGTAGCGTTCTCCGGCCAGGCCGTACATGATCTGCACGTCGGCGGGGTCCCCGGCGATGGCGCGCAGGAGCCAGCCGCGCCACCGGTCGGCTTCTTCGGCGTAGCCGTGCAGGATGAGTGCCTGGAGCGTCATCGACGCGTCACGGAGCCACACGTAGCGGTAGTCCCAGTTGCGTGAGCCGCCGAACTGCTCGGGCAGGCTCGTGGTCGCCGCGGCGACGATCCCGCCGGTGTCCTCGTTCGTCAGGGCCCGGAGGATGAGCAGCGACCGGTGCACCTCGCGGCCGTAGACCTCGGGCGCCGAGCACCGCGACGCCCATTCCTGCCACCAGGTGACGGTCTCGTCGATGCGGGCCGACACGTCGACGGGAGCGGGCGGCTCGCGGTGCGACGGGTACCAGGTGAGGCTGAGGTCGACGGTCTCGCCCGGTGCGACGTCGAAGGTCGCCTCGTGCGTGTGGTCGGTGGCCGTCAGGCGGGGGCCGCGGACGACGACGGCGTCCGGCCCCGCGGTGGCGACGAGCACCGTCTCGTCGCCCTCGGGGACCTGCCGCACCCACGGCACGGCCGTGCCGTAACCGAAGCGGATGGCGAGGTCGACGTGCATCGAGACGGTGCCCGAGACGCCGGTCACGCGACGGACGACGTCGGCCCGTCGGTCGCCGTAGGGCATCAGGTCGGTGACCTCGACGACCCCCGTGGGGGTCGTCCACCGGGTGACGAGCACGAAGGTGTCGTCGACGTAGTGCCGGGTCGAGGTGGCGCCCGTGTCGACGGGGGCCACGAGCCAGCGGCCCGAGTCGTGGTCGCCGAGCAGGGCGCCGAAGGTCGAGGCGGAGTCGAAGCGGGGCAGGCAGAGCCAGTCGATGCTGCCGTCGGTGCCGACGAGGCATCCGGTGTGCAGGTCGCCGATCAGTGCGTAGTTCTCGATGGGCAGGGGCATGCGCTCATCAAACCAGCGGGCCCCCGGCCGGGGTCAGCGTTGCAGCGTCGGGTCGGGCCAGAGCGTCTCGACCTTGGGCTTCTGCCGACGGGTGCGGGCCCAGACGACGAAGCCGGCGAGCGTGAAGGCCCCGTAGAAGACGTACATGAACGCCGACGCGTAGTAGCCGGCGCTGAACAGCAGGGGAGTGCCCACCAGGTCGACCGCGACCCAGATCAGCCAGAACTCGACCCAGCCCTTGGCCATGCCGTAGGTCGCCAGCAGCGACCCGGTGAAGATCCAGGCGTCGGCCCAGACGGGCTCGTACGACCCCAGCAGCCGGAAGAGGGGGGTCAGCACGGCGGTGCCGCCGACCAGGCCGACGACGATCAGCACACGGTTCTTCGCTCCTGCCCAGCGGGGTTCGACGGCCACGCCGCCGGTGTCGCCGGCGTGCTTCCAGCGGTACCACCCGTAGATCGACACCACGATGAACATGACCTGCCGGGCGGCCTGGCCGAGCAGGTTCACCGGGTTCGGGGTGTCGAACACCGCGCCGAGGAAGACGGTGAACAGCAGGGCGTTGCCCACGATGCCGATCGGCCAGGCCCAGACCTTGCGTCGCATGCCGCCGAGGGCGCTGAGCAGGCCGAAGACGTTGCCGATCACCTCGCGCCAGAGGATGGTCTGGTCGCCGATGTGCAACTGGGCGTCGAACAACCACAGCAACGGGTTCATCGGGGGCTCTCTTCGATCGGGGTGACGGAGTGGTGCGGGACCACGGCGTCCCCGGGGCGCAGGGCGCCTGGTGCTGCAACGAGTGTGGCACGAGGGCCATTCCCGGTGGGCGCGGCCCCGTCGTGGCGCAGCCCCGGCGTCAGGCGAACAGCTGTTGCTCGACCCGGTCGTCGAAGACCCCGAGCAGCAACCACGAGTCGCCCCGGCCGTCGAGCGCCAGGTCGAACGTGCCGTCGACCCGATGGGCGCCGTCGGTGAGCGGGACGGCGTCGACCCGCCAGACGGTCATCTCGAGCAGGTGAGCGCTCGCCCCTCGTGGCGCCCGGGTCGCCGAGCGCCACCAGTCGGTGCGCGTGACCCAGAGCTCGGGCGAGCTGACGACGCCGTACACGACCCCCCGCCACTCGAAGCGCAGGGGCGCCCCGTCGGCCGTCGTCTCGACCGGGACCTTCTCGTCCACCCTCATCTGCCGACCTCTCGTTCGAATGTGTGTTCGAACGGAGTCTACGAACCTCCACCGACATCGGCCACCCCCTCGGGGTGCCTCCACGCCCCGTGGCCGGGAGTGCCGGGACGGGAGCCGCCTCACCAGCGGGGCAGCGCCTCCTCGACGTGGTCGGCCGCCTCGCGGGGTAGGCCGGCCTCGTCGGCGAACGAACGCCAACGTCCCACCGCGTCACGCACCTCGTCGACGATCCCGGACGCGTCCCGCACCAGGAACCGATCGGCCAGGCGCATCACGTCCGCCCGCGAGACGTCCCGGAAGACCCCGTCCACCCCCATGAGGTGCTGGTACGTCCACCGCCCCGTCGGGTTGTGCGCGAAGGTCACGTCGTAGGCCGGGGACAGCGCCCACGACGCCCCGGGCCCGGCCAGCAGGAACGACGAGTTCTTGGTGTGGTCGTCGTTGTTGGCGGCCAGCACGTTGAAGACCATCCG
This sequence comes from Frigoribacterium sp. PvP054, assembly GCF_040547465.1. NCBI lineage: Bacteria > Bacillati > Actinomycetota > Actinomycetes > Micrococcales > Microbacteriaceae > Frigoribacterium > Frigoribacterium sp. PvP054. The sequence continues at coordinate 108,232 of NZ_JBEPPU010000010.1, read as the reverse complement.
CCGGAACGCCTGGGCCATCGCCTCGTCGCCCAGCCCCAGGCGACGGACGGCGTCGAACAGCTGACCGTAGTCGTGCGCCTGCCGCTGCCGGAAGTCGAGGTGGGCCGCCCCGCAGAGCGTCAGGACGTGCGCCTTGCCCTCGTCGCGACGGTCGAACCGTCGGGTCATGAAGTGCGACCGTCCGTTCTCGTCGAGCAACCGGCACTCGGCCATGTCGATCCCCGCCGCCCCCGCCATCGACGAGTACGCGTACTCGATCCGACCGGCGAGGCCGCCCGACCCCAACTCGGAGTCCGGGCCCAGCCCGTCGAGCTTGATCAGCCAGTGCTCGAACCCCTCGGGCGCCGCCACCTGACCCGACCGGATCTCGCCCGTCGCCCTGTTCCACGCGACCACCGCCTTGGCCCGCGCCCCACCCGCCGAGGTCCCGACCTGGATCAACGACCGGATCGCCGACTCCGTCTCGCGGTCGTCGCTGAAGCGGGCGTCCAGCACGCTCCGCGCCCCGTCGACCAGCTCGCTCAGCTCGAGCGCACTGGCCGTCCGCTGCCGCGGGCCCCGGGACGGCCGGAACTCCAACGCGCCCATCGCCCGGTCGGCCATGTAGGCCAGCCGGTCCAACGGGCTCACGAGCTGCCTCGACACGCCCTGCCGCGCCAGCCAGGCGTCGATCACGGCGTTGCCGAAGTCGTCCGGCATCGCGTCCGCCAGCACGGCGGGCAGCCGGTGGAACGTCGCCTCGGGAAGCTGCGGGAACACGTGCCTACGGACGCGGATCGGCATCGTCAACGGGGCGAGCTCGATGCCCCTGGCCACCCAGTCCGGGTAGTACTCGAACACGTAGGCGCCGAGAGCGGGGTCGGGTGCCACGGCCCCCACCCGCAGTCCCCACGCCGTCACCTCGACCGCGCGGACCGGCACCCAGCTCACGAGCCGCCCTCGGGCGGCCGGGCGCCCCGCGGGCGGTACACCCGGCGTCGAGGCTCGTCGGCCGACGACCTCAGGACGTCGAGGGGGCTGACCGCGCTCGCCGGGGCCAGGCGGGCGAGGGCGTCGTCCGCACCCAGCGCCCGCAGCACGCGAACCAGGCTGCGGAGGGTGCTGCCCCGCCCGGCCTCGAGCGACTGCACGGTGCTCGGCGACAGGTCCGCCCGTCGGGCGAGCTCGACCTGGTCGAGGCCCCGGTCGAGCCTCAGGCGACGGACCTGGTCGCCCACCTGTCGTTCGCGTTCGTCGGTGGACACGACGGGCCCTTCGGTGTCGCCCGGCATCCGATCGTCGTCACGCATGGTCCTCCAATCACGGGATAACCCAGCATAACAGCGAGAATCGGCTCGTAAAAGTCAAATTCCCACTATTGCGCGGAGGTCGACACGGTCAGCTGATCAGTCGATGACGCCGTTGTCGAGCAGCTGTTCCCACAGGCCCGCGCCGTCGGGCGCCGACACCCAGGCCACGTCGCTGCCGCCGGCGTGCTCGGATCGCGACGACCGGCCGCCGGCCAGCACGGCCTCGCTGGGGGACAACTGGCGGATGGCCACGGCGGCCACGTTCTGGGGGTGGTCGTGCAAGAAGGTGCCGTACAACTCTTCGTCGTGCTGGCCGTCGTCGCCGACGAGCAGCCACTTGAGCTCGGGGAACTCCTCCGCCAGGCGGCGCAGCGACTCTTGCTTGTGCAGCCGCCCGCTGCGGAAGATCCGGTCGTGCGTCGGCCCCCAGTCCGTGAGCAGCAGGGGGCCGCTCGGGTACAGGTTGCGCGACAGGAACCGCGACAACGTCGGCGCGACGTTCCACGCTCCCGTCGAGAGGTAGACGACGGGGCACCCGGGGTTCGCCGCGTTCAGCCGCTCGTAGAGGACGGCCATGCCGGGCACGGGCCGACGGGCGTGCTCGTTCAGCACGAAGGTGTTCCAGGCCGCCAGCATCGGCCGGGGCAACGAGGTGACCATGACGGTGTCGTCGATGTCCGAGACGATGCCGAACCGCGCCTCCGGGTCGATCACGAAGATCGGCGCCTCGACCGGCGTCGAACCCTCGGTGGTCAGGGTCGCCACGTGCCAGCCCGGTTCGAGGTCGACCGGGATGCGCGCGTCGAGCACGCCGCCGCGGTCGGTCTGCACGCGCTGGACGTGCCCACCGAGCGAGATCTCGACGAGGGCCTTCTCGACGGGGACGCTCGTGAAGCTGCGCCAGCCCCTCACGTTCAGGCGGTCGACGCCCGACAGGGTGCCCGTGCGGGTCAGCAGCACCCGGGACAGCACCCGGGCCCACCCGGGGGCCCCGTAGCCGGTGTACGGCACGACGGTCGGCAGGAGGCCGCGACGTCGGGCCCGTTTCTCGCGGAAGCGGTGGACCGAGTTCTCGATGCGTGCCGCGCGGTGCAGGAACGGCTCGACGGCGGCGGGCGGTGCCTTGCGGGTGTCGGGCATCCGGTCAGTCTCGCACGGCGAGCCGCCGGGCGGGCGGCTCAGTGCACGGGATCGAGCAGCCCGGGGTGGTCGACGGTCGTCGTGCCGACCTCGGGGCCGACCTCGTGGTGCAGGAGGCGCTCGGCGATCTCGGTGCCGAGGCCCGCGATGCCCTGGACCAGGTCGTCGTCGCCCTCGGTCTCGGGGTCGAGCCAGTCGTCCATGACGTCGGTGCCGACGAGCACGGGCATCCGGTCGTGCACCTCGGACACGGGACCCGAGGAGGCGCGGGTCAGGACGGTCGTCGACAGCAGCCACCGAGACGGGGCGCCCACCTCGGCGGACGGGTCGCGCCACCACTCGTACAGCGCCCCGAACAGGATCACCTCGTCGTCGGGCAGGCGGACGAGGACCGGGCGCTTCCGGCCGTCGGGAAGGGTCTGCCACTCGTACCAGCCCGTCGCCGGCACCAGCCCCCGCCGCGAGGCGACGGCGTCGCGGAACGACGGCTTCTCGGCGGCGGACTCGGAGCGTGCGTTGAACAACGGCGGGCCGGCGTCGGGGCCGGTCGACCCGCCGGGCACGAGACCCCAGCGGGCGGCGGCGAGTCGCCGCACCGGCGGACCACCCGCGTCGTCACCCCGCGGAGCGGCGTCGACCAGCAGACTCACCGGTCGAGTCGGAGCGATATTCCAGGAAGGCTCTGGGAGACTTTCTCCTGATACATCGACGTCGAAGAGGGCCACCAGGTCGCTCGAGGCGCGCGCCATCACGAATCGTCCGCACATGCGGTCCATTCTGACGGCAGCCGCCGACAACCGGTGACCGACACCACGGTCACCCTCGACGTCGTCGCACCATGCCCGACCCCGTCGAGGCATCGCCACGAAACGGAGAAACGTTGCTCGTCACCGACGTCAATGACGCACTGCCCGGGGGTTCACCGCTGCTCAGGAACGAGCCCGTCCAGGCCCGCAGCTCAGCGCGGCTCACCGGCCTGCTCGACGCGGCCGCGGCCATCATCGACGAGATCGGCTACGAGCGTCTGACGACGGCCATGGTGGCCGAGCGTGCGGGCGCCTCGATCGGCACCGTCTACCGGTACTTCCCCGACCGCATCGCCGTCGTCGACGCCCTCGCCCTCCGCTGCGTGCAGCGGCTGACCGGTCGCGTGACCGAGCTCGTGTCCGACGACGTCGTCACCGACTGGCGTCGTGCCGTCGAGTCGTTCGTCGACGCCAAGGCCGAGATGTACCGCAGCGAGCCCGGGTTCCGTGCGATCCGGTTCGGTGACGCACCCGACGTGCGCACGCCCGAGTCGCGCCAGTACACGAGTCCGCTGGCCGAGCAGCTGTCGGCCGTCTTCGTCGACCACTGCTCGGTCGTCCGCACCGACGAGCTCGAGTTGGGCCTGCAGGTCGCGGTCGAGATCGCCAACGCCCTGCTCGCGCGGGCGTTCATCGACGACGTCACGGGCGACGAGCGCTTCGTGGGCCAGTGCCGGTCGGTCCTGACGGGTTACCTCGAGCCGCTCGTCACCCTGCGCTGACCTCGCGGGCCGTGTGACGGCGTGTGTCCGCGGCCTCGGCGAGGTCGATGACACATCGTCGAGATCTGTGGTTGGGTGAACGCCCTGGCAAGTGTCGATTCGTGCTGCCCACGAGGAATGAGCCACCCATGATCGAGTTCCGTTCCGTGACGAAGCAGTACCCCGACGGCACCCTGGCGGTCGACGACTTCAGCCTCGTGATCCCCTCCCGCAAGACCACGGTCTTCGTCGGCTCGAGCGGTTGCGGCAAGACGACGATCCTCCGCATGATCAACCGCATGGTCGATCCGACCTCCGGCGTCATCGAGATCGACGGCAAGTCGATCGGCGACCTCGAGCCGGTGGCGCTCCGCCGCAGCATCGGCTACGTCATGCAGAACTCCGGTCTGCTGCCGCACCGCAAGGTCGTGGACAACATCGCCACCGTGCCCGTCCTCACGGGCACCTCGAAGCGGGCGGCGCGAGACCGGGCCCTCGAGCTGATGGACACCGTCGGGCTCGACCGCGGCCTCGCCCAGCGCTACCCGAGCCAGCTGTCGGGCGGGCAGCAGCAGCGCGTCGGCGTCGCCCGCGGACTCGCGGTCGACCCCAACATCCTGCTCATGGACGAGCCGTTCGGCGCCGTCGACCCGCTCGTCCGCTCCGACCTGCAGCAAGAGCTCATCCGCCTGCAGCGCGAGCTCGACAAGACGGTTGTGTTCGTCACGCACGACATCGACGAGGCCTTCTACCTCGGCGACCAGGTGGTCATCCTCGAGAAGGGCGGTCACATCGCCCAGCAGGGCAGCCCGGCCGAGATCCTCTCGGCGCCGGCGACCGACTTCGTGGCCGAGTTCGTCGGGGCCAACCGCGGCAAGCGCGCGCTCCACGTCGAGCAGACCCCGACCGGGCAGGTGGTCGTCGACGGCGACGGACGCACCGCCGGGGTGCTGACCGAGCCGGTCCGAGGTGGGCGGGCGTCGTGAACTGGATCGTGTCGAACAGCGACTACGTCCTCGACAAGACGATCGTGCACCTCGGCCTCAGCGTGCCCCCGGTCGTCCTGGCGTTCGTCATCTCGCTGCCGATCGGGTGGGCGGCCAACCGGTACACGCGGCTGCGGGGCGTCGTCCTCGCGGTCGCCGGACTCTTCTACGCCGTGCCCTCGTTCGCCCTGCTCGTCGTGCTGCCCGGTCTCATCGGCTACAGCATCCGCAGCAACACGAACCTCATCATCGGCCTCACCCTGTACGGCGTCGCCCTGATGGTCCGGTCGGTCGCGGACGGCCTCCAGTCGGTCGAGGCCGACGTGCGCCAGTCCGCCACGGCGATCGGCTACTCGGGGTGGCAGCGGTTCTGGCGCGTGGAGGTCCCGTTGGCCGGCCCGGTCCTGCTCGCCGGCCTCCGCGTCGTCCTGGTCAGCACCATCAGCCTGGCCACCGTCGGCGGCATCCTCGGCATCAACGGGCTCGGACTGCTCTTCAACGACGGGCTGCAGCGCGACATCATGGCCGAGATCGTGGCCGGCATCGTCCTCACCATCGTCATGGCGCTGGTCCTCGACGGTCTGCTGGTCCTGCTCGGTCGAGCCCTCATGCCCTGGACGAGGGGTCAGGCCCCGACCAGGGCGAACACGCCCACCTGGGCCCGGCAGAAGGTCGTGGCGCCGTGAACCTCTTCCTCGACGCCTTCGCCTGGCTGGGCGACCCCGCGCACCTCTCGGGAGTCGACGGGGTCCCCACCCGGTTGGGCGAGCACCTCTGGTACACGATCGTCGCCGTGGTCATCGCCTCGGTCCTCGCCATCCCGGCGGGCTACCTCATCGGACACACGGGTCGTGGCCGGACCCTCGCCGTCGCCCTGACCGGTGGTGCACGGGCCCTGCCCACCGTCGGGCTGGTGTTCCTGCTGGCGCTGCTCGTCGGCATCGGCATCACGGCGCCGATGATCGCCTTCGTCGTCCTGGCCATCCCCTCGGTGCTCGCCGGCGCCTACTCGGGTTTCGAGGCCGTCGACCGCAAGACCGTTGACGCGGCCAGGGCCGTGGGCATGACCGAGTGGCAGATCGTCACCAAGGTCGAGGTGCCCCTCGGGCTGCCGCTCCTCATCGGCGGCATCCGCTCGGCCACGTTGCAGGTCGTGGCGACGGCGACCATCGCCACCGTCGTCGGTGCCGGCGGCCTGGGCACCTACATCTTCCGTGGCCTGCGGTCGAACGACTACACCCAGATGCTGGCGGGTTCGATCGTCGTGATCGCCCTCGCCGTCGTCCTCGAGGTGGTCTTCTCGATCGTCCAGCGCCTGGTCGTCCCCGCCGGGGTCACGGCCGGTCGCCCCTCCGACACCCGCTCCAAGGCCGTCCGGGCCGGGGCGGTCACGGCAACACCCCTCACGAAAGGCACACAGTGATCACAGCGAACAAGAAGGGCCGGCTCACCGTTCTCGGTGCAGTCGCGATCGGGGCCATGGTGGCCCTGGCAGGGTGCGCGTCGAGCGACCCGCTGAGCTCGGGCGACTCGTCCGCGTCGAGCGACGGCGACACGCTCGTCATCGGCTCGCAGCAGTACTACTCGAACGAGATCATCGCCGAGCTGTACGCCCAGGCCCTCGAGGCCAAGGGCTACACGGTCGACCGTCAGTACCAGATCGGTCAGCGAGAGGTCTACCTGCCCGAGCTCGAGTCGGGCAAGATCGACGTCTTCCCCGAGTACACGGGCAACCTGTTGCAGTACTACGACAAAGAAGAGACCGCGAAGTCGCCCGAAGAGGTCGAGGCCGCCCTGGCCGAGGCCCTGCCCGACGGCCTGACGGCGCTCAAGGCCGCCGAGGCGTCCGACCAGGACAGCTACAACGTGACGAAGCAGTTCTCCGAGGACAACGACATCACGAGCCTCGCGGACCTCAAGGACTACTCCGGCACGCTGGCCCTCGGCGCTCCGCCCGAGAACGCCGAACGCCCCTACGGCCCTCCCGGCCTGAAGAGCGTCTACGGCGTCGACGTGACCTCGACCCCGATCGACGACGGCGGTGGCCCGCTGACGGTCAAGGCCCTCACCGACGGCAGCGTCCAGTTGGCCGACATCTACACGGCCAGCCCGCTGATCGCCGAGAACGACCTCGTCACCCTCGACGACCCCGAGAACATGATCCTGCCGCAGAACGTGGTCCCGATCGTGTCCGACAAGGTCGACTCCGACGCGCAGGACGTCATCGACAGCGTCGACGCGGTCCTGAGCCCCTCCGACCTGCAGCAGCTCAACTCGAAGAGCCAGACCGACAAGGAGTCCTCGGCCACCATCGCCAAGGACTACCTGACCGAGAAGGGCCTGCTCGACCAGTAGGCAGACCCCTCTGAGAGCCCCGTTCCGTCCGCGGAGCGGGGCTCTTTCGTCGTCCGGGTCCGCCGTCGCGGCCCGACGGGCGCACCCGGCGGGCGGCCGGGGTCCGAGGAGGCGCGGGTCAGGGGGTCTCGTCGCCCGCGTCCCCGTCGGGGTGCGCCATGTGCCGCTCCTCGCGGCGGTGGAGGAGCTTCTTGACGACGACCACCACGAGGGCGAACGCCACGATGATGCCGACGAAGACGTACCCGGCCTGGTGCAGTCGATCCGCGAGCTCGCGGTAGCTGCCCGCGGCCGCGGCCCCGACCGACACGTAGGCGAGCGCCCACAGGATGCACGCGGGCGTCGTCCACGCGACGAACGTCCGGTACCGCATGGGGCTCGTCCCGACGGTCAGCGGGATCAACGAGTGCAGCACCGGCAGGAACCTCGAGACGAAGACGGCGATGCCGCCCCGTCGGGCGAGGTAGTTCTCGGCGCGGACCCAGTTCGCCTCGCCGATGCGGCGGCCGAGGAAGCTCGCCCTGATGCGGGGCCCGAAGAAGCGACCGAGGGCGAAGCCGACGCTCTCACCCACCAGGGCGCCGAGCACGAGGGCGACCACGAGCGCCCCGAACTCGACCGGCGACGCCACCGCCGTCGCCGAGACGATGGCGACCGTGTCGCCCGGGACGACCAGGCCGAGCAGGACCGACGTCTCGAGCACCATGGCGACGCCCGCGAGCACCGTCCTCAGCACGGGGTCGACGGACTGCACGAGGTCGAGCAGGGTCGTCAGCAGGTCGTTCACCCGCCCGAGCCTATTCACAGCGAGTGCACGGCGCCCGGGGGTCCAAAACGACAGGTGTCGATTATCTGCGGACCTATGCTCGTCTCGTCCCGACGGTGCGACGCACGACCACCACCACCACCCGAGGGAGAAGGCGCATCCCGATGAACGAGCTGCTCGACCCGCTGCTGTTGTCCCGCTGGCAGTTCGGCCTCACCACGATCTACCACTTCCTCTTCGTGCCGCTCACGATCGGCATGGCCTTCACCGTGGCCGTCTTCCAGACGGCGTGGGTGCGCACCGGCCGCATCCACCACCTCCAGCTCACCCAGTTCTTCGGCAAGATCTTCCTCATCAACTTCGCGATGGGCGTCGTGACGGGCATCGTGCAGGAGTTCCAGTTCGGCATGAACTGGTCCGACTACTCGCGGTTCGTCGGCGACGTGTTCGGCGCCCCCCTCGCGCTCGAGGGCCTGCTCGCGTTCTTCCTGGAGGCCACCTTCATCGGCATCTGGATCTTCGGCTGGGACAAGGTGCCACCGAAGCTGCACCTGCTGAGCATCTGGGGTGCGACGGTCGGCAGCATCCTCTCGGCGTACTTCATCATCGCCGCGAACGCCTTCATGCAGAACCCGGTCGGCTACGACATCAACGAGGAGAAGGGTCGGGCCGAGCTCACCAGCATCTGGGAGGTCCTGACCAACAAGGTGGCCCTCGCGGCCTTCCCGCACACGATCTTCGCCTGCTTCATGGTGTCGGCCGCGGTCATCGTCGCGGTCGCCGCCTGGCACCTCTCGCGGAACCAGAACCTCGAGACCATGCGCCCGGCCCTCCGCTTCGGCCTCTGGACGATGGTCGTCGCCGGCGGGCTGACCTTCCTGACGGGCGACCAGCTCGGTCTCGCCATGGTCGAGACCCAGCCCATGAAGATGGCCGCCGCCGAGGCGCTCTACAAGACGAGCACCGGAGCCGACGCCTCGTTCTCGATCTTCACCCTGGGGACGCCCGACGGGGTGCACGAGCTCTTCAGCATCCGGGTGCCGTACCTGTTGTCGTTCCTGTCGACGCACACCTTCGACGGCACGGTCGAGGGGATCGACGACCTGCAGGCGCAGTACGTGCAGCTCTACGGCCCGGGCGACTACTCGCCCATGATCTGGGTGACCTACTGGTCCTTCCGCTGGATGATGGGCCTCGGCATGGTCAGCGTCCTCGTCTCGGTCGTCGGCCTCTGGATCACGCGGGGCGGCCGACTCCCGCAGAACCGGTGGGCCTGGCGCGCGGCGGTCTACAGCTACCCCATGCCGCTGCTCGCGATGATCGTCGGGTGGGTCTTCACCGAGATGGGTCGACAGCCCTGGCTCGTCTTCGGGCTGCTCAAGACCGAGGACGGCGTCTCGCCCGGGGTGACCGGCCTGACGGTGCTCATCTCGCTCGTCGCCTTCACCCTGGTCTACGGCACGCTCGCCGTCGTCGAGTTCAAGCTCATCGTGAAGGCCGCCCGGAAGGGGCCGGCCGACGCTCCCGAGCCCGATCCCGCGTCGGGCGAGATCCGCCACGAGGCGACGGTTTACTGATGCCCACGACCCCCACCGGACCCCCGCGAGAAAGGCACTGACCATGGACCTCCCCACCCTCTGGTTCGTCGTCCTCGGCTTCTTCTTCGTCGGCTACTTCGTGCTCGACGGCTTCGACTTCGGCGTCGGCATGTCGCTGCCCTTCCTCGGGCGCGACGACACCGACCGACGCGTGCTGATCAACACGATCGGCCCGGTCTGGGACCTCAACGAGACCTGGGTCATCGTCGCGGGCGCGTTCCTGTTCGCCGCCTTCCCCGAGTGGTACGCCACGCTGTTCAGCGGCTTCTACCTGCTGATGCTGCTCATCCTGCTGGCCCTGATCGCCCGCGGGGTCTCGTTCGAGTACCGGCACCAGCGCCCCGAGGCCTCGTGGAAGCGCCGCTTCGACCTGATGATCGTGGTCGGTTCGGCCGTGCCGGCGTTCGTCTGGGGCCTCGTCTTCGCCAACGTGGTCCAGGGCGTCCCCCTGGACGCGGGGCACGACTACACCGGGACGGTGCTCGACCTGCTCAACCCCTACGCCCTGCTGGGCGGCCTCACGACCCTGCTGCTCTTCTTCACGCACGGCGTGGTGTTCGTCACGCTCAAGACCGAGGGCGAGATCCGCGAGCGCGCCCGCCGCCTGGCCGTCCGTGCGGGGGTCGTCACGATCGTCGTCGCCGCGGGCTTCCTCGCCCTGACCTCGCTGATGCACGGCACCCTCGCGTCGACGGTGCTCTCGGCCGTGGCGGCCGTCAGCCTGATCGCGTCGTTCGTCGCGAACCTCCGTGGTCGCGAGGGCCGGTCCTTCGGCCTCATGGCCGTGACGATCGCGCTGGCGGTGGCCAGCCTGTTCGCGGCGCTCTTCCCCGCCGTGATGCCCGCCAGCAACGACCCGGCGAACAGCCTGACGATCGCGAACGCGTCCAGCTCCACGTACACCCTGACGATCATGAGCTGGGTCGCCCTCGTCTTCGTCCCGCTGATCCTGGGCTACCAGGGCTTCACGTACTGGATCTTCCGCAGACGGATCAGCCGTGCGGCGATCCCGGCCGCGCACTGAGCCGGCGTCCGTGAAGCCGCTCGACCCGCGCCTCCTGCGCCACGCCTCCGCCGCCCGGGTGTTCCTCGGGCTCGGCGCCCTGCTGGGCGTCGCCCAGACCGCCTCGATCGTGGCCGTGGCCTGGTTCACGACGTCGGCCGTGGTGCAGGTCGTCGACGGACGGGCCGCCGAGGGGCTCGCGACCACCCTGCTCGGGCTCGGCGTCTCGGTGGCTGCGCGCTCGCTCGCGGCCTGGGCGCTCGAGGTGACGGCCGCGCGGGCCGCGGCGCAGGTCAAGAGCCAGCTGCGGGCCCGGGTCGTCGCCGCGGTCGCGGACCGCGGCCGGGCCTGGGTCGACCGGCACTCGTCGGCACGGGTGGCCACCCTCGTCGGCCCCGGGCTCGACGCGCTCGACGATTACTTCGCCCGGTACCTGCCGCAGCTGGTGCTGACCGTCCTGGCGACTCCGCTGATCATCGCCGTCATGGCCTCGCGCGACTGGTTGTCCGCCGTGATCGTGGTGCTGACGCTGCCGCTCATCCCGGTGTTCATGGTGCTGATCGGGTGGACCACCCGGGCCGCCCAGGCCCGCCAGTGGGAGCGACTGACCCGTCTCGCCTCGTCGTTCGCCGACGCCGTGGCGGGCGTGTCGACCCTCAAGGCCTTCGGCCGCGAGCGTCGACAGGTCGAGCGCATCGGTCGCCTCACCGACGACCTCCGGGTCGAGACGGTCACGGTCCTGCGCGTGTCGTTCCTCAGCGGCTTCGTGCTCGAGCTCGCGGCGTCGCTGTCGGTCGCCCTCGTCGCCGTGTCGATCGGCATCCGGCTCGTCGAGGGGTCGATGGGGCTGACCGCGGGACTGTTCGTCCTGCTGCTCACCCCGGAGGCCTACCTGCCCCTGCGCCGGGTCGGAGAGAACTACCACGCCGCCGCCGACGGGGTCGCCGCGGCCGAGGAGGTCTTCGAGCTGCTCGACGACGAGCACGGCGTCGCGCGTGCGGTGTCCGCCGGTCCGCCGGTCGGGATCGAGCGCCGCTCCGTCGGCGCCCCGGCGGACGCCCTCGTCGTCGACCGGCTGACCGTGGACCGAGGAGGCGCGGTGCGGCTGCCCGAGACCTCGTTCGTCGCCGAGACCGGTCGCGTCACCGCCGTCGTCGGCCCGAGCGGTGCCGGGAAGTCCACCCTGCTCGACGCGGTGCTCGGGCTCGAACCGTGCGAGGGGCGGGTCGTCTGGCGGTCGTCGGGCCGGGCTCCCGCCCGGTCCGAGATCTCGTGGTCGGGGCAGTCGCCCCGGCTCTCGTCCGGCACGGTGGCCTGGAACGTCGCCCTGGGCGAGGGGGGCGAACCCGACGCCGCGGCCGTGGTCCGGGCCCTCGACCTGGCGGGTGCGGCCGGGCTCGACCCGGCGCTCGTGCTCGGCGCCGGGGGCGAGGGGCTGTCCGGGGGGCAGGCGCAGCGGGTGTCGGTCGCCCGGGCCCTGTACCGGCTCGACCGGGTGGGGTCGCGCCTCCTGCTGGTCGACGAGCCGTCGTCGGCCCTCGACCGCATCACCGAGGCGCGCGTCGTCGCGGGCCTGCGGCGCATCGCGGCGACGGGGGTCGCCGTGGTGGTCGTCACGCACCGCCGGGCCGTCAGCGACGCGGCCGACCTCGTCGTGACGATCGGAGGCGCCTCGTGACGCGCTCGCTGCTCCGCACCGCCCAGCCCGGTCCGCGACGGGCGGCACCCGGCATCGTCGCCGGGTCGCTGAGCGCGCTGTCGGCGGTGGCCCTGCTCGCCGCGTCGGCGTACCTGATCACGCGGGCGGCCGAGCAGCCGCCCATCCTCTACCTCTCGCTGGCCGTCGTCGGCGTCCGCGCCTTCGCCCTGACCCGGGCGGCGTTCCGCTACGTCGAACGCCTCGCGAGCCACGACGCGGCCTTCCGGCAGCTGGCGGTCGTCCGCACCGAGCTCTACCGGCGGCTCGTCCGCGTGGCGCCGGCCGGCCTCGGGCGCACGGACCGCGGCGACCTCCTGGCGCGCGTCGTGGGGGACGTCGACGCCCTGCAGGACCTCCCGCTGCGGGTCGTGCAACCGCTCGTGGTGTCGGGCCTCACCTCGGTCGTCGCCGTCGTCGGCGTCGCCCTCGTCTCACCCGCGGCGGCGGCCGTCCTGGCCGGCGCGCTGGTCGTGGCCCTCGTCGTCGGGTGCGTCGCGGCCGACCGGCTCGCCCGACGGAACGAGCGCACCCTCGTGGCTCGGCGGGGGGCACTGTCGACGGCCGTGGTCGACCTCGTGCAGAACCTCGACGTCCTCGTGGCGTTCGAGGCGGTCGAGGCCCAGCTCGGCCGGGTCGCGACGCTCGACGCCGACCTGCGCCGCGCCTCCTCGCGTCGGGCCCTCACCGCCGGCGTCGTCGCCGCGGTCCTGTCGGCGCTCTCGGGTGCCGCCGTGCTCGCCACCGTGCCGGTCGCGGCGCCTGCCGTGGCCTCGGGCGACCTCTCGGGGCCGGCCTTCGCGCTGGTCGTGCTCGTGCCGCTCGCCGTGTTCGAGGTCGTCGGGGCCGTGCCGACGGCCGTGCTCGCCTGGCGACGGGTGCGGGCGAGCGGCGAGCGCGTGGACTCGGCCGTGCCGGACGAGGTGCCGGTCGGCGTCGTGGACGACGGAGCCGTCGGCCCGGTGGACGTCGACGCCGTCGCCCCGGGGCGCGTCGGAGCCGACGCCCACACGGCGGAGGTGGGCCCCGCACCCGGTGGGTCGACGTCCCCGGCGTCGTCGGCGACGGCGCGGGCGACGCCGCCGCCGGCGCTGCGCCTCCGTGACGTCTCGGCGACCTGGCCCGGGGCCGCGGGGCCGGCCCTCTGCGGCGTCGACCTCGACGTGGCGGTGGGCGACCGGATGGTCGTCGAGGGTCCGAGCGGGGCCGGCAAGACCACGCTCGCCTCGGTGCTCGCGCGCTTCGTCGAGCACACCGGTCGCTACGAGGTCGGGGGAGTCGACACCGCGACGCGGCCACCGGCGGCCGTCCGGGCGACGGTGGGCCTCATCGAACAGGCGCCCCACCTCTTCGACGAGTCGCTGCGACAGAACCTGCTCTTCGCCCGCGACACCGCCACCGACGACGAGTTGCTCGGCGTGCTCGACCGCGTCGGGCTCGGACGCTGGGCCGCCGAGCGCGGCGGTCTCGACGCTCCGGTGGGTGAGCGTGGCGCCCTCGTCTCGGGTGGTCAGGCCCAGCGCATCTCGCTGGCCCGTGCCCTGCTGCGGGGCTTCCCGGTGCTCGTTCTCGACGAGCCCACGGCCGGCCTCGACCCCGAGACCGCCGGTCGGCTCGTGCGCGACGTCCTCACGACGGCACGCGACGACGGCGCCACGGTCGTCGTGATCTCGCACGTCGAGGTGCCCGCCGACCTGGTGACGCGTCGCGTCCGGGTCGAGGCGGGTCGGCTGCGCGAGATCGAGGCGTCGTCGTCCGTCGACTCCGACGGCGGACCCGAGCCGTGGGTCCGCGGCTGACCCCCGCTCCGGTCGGCGCCGCGGTCAGGCGTCGATCGGCCGACGGAGCCGGTCGAGCCGGCCGCGCCAGAGCCCGAGGCGACCGGGCTCCTCGGCGGGTGACGGCCCCCCGACCCAGCCGGTGACGATGCGCGGGCCGTGCAGCGCGCCGAGGCTCCACACCTCGAAGCCGTCGAGCTCGTCGGGGCGGGTGCGGTCGTGCAGCACGTCGACTCCCAGGACGGCGGCGAGGGTCGTCAGGGTGCGGAGCGTCACGCCCGGCAGGCGCGGCAGGTCGTCGGCCGGCAGGCAGAGGGCGTCGCCGCGCCACCAGACGATCGAGCTCCAGGCTCCCTCGACGACGTGACCCTCGGGCGAGAGCAGCACGGCTTCGTCGGCTCCGCGCGCGCGGGCGTCCGCGACGAGCGCACCCAACGCCGCGAGGTCGGGCCCCTTGACCGTGGGCCGCGTCCGTGGGTCGTGGTCCGCCGTCGCGAGGACGACCGAGCGGCGACGCGGGGGAGCGGGCCGGAGGCGCAGCTGCAGCCGCGCGCCGCCGCCCCCACCGGGCCGCCCGTCCGGGCGGTCGACCGCGACGAGCTCGACGCGGGGGAACCACGCGCCCGTCCGGGGCAGGGCCGCGACGGCGGCCGCCCAGAACGCCGCCGGTTCGCCGGCGTCGGGGCCGGTCGTGACGTCCGGGCGCGCCAGCGCCTCGGCCACCGAGCCGGTGAACCGGTCGCGGTGCACGTCGAGGGCGAGCACCCGCCCGTCGTCGACGAGCCACGAGTCGGCGACGAGGAGGCGCGGGTCGGCCTCGCCGTCCCGCCAGCCCTCGGACGGACGCAGCTCGCCGCCCTGCCAGACGTGCAGCACCGTGCCGCCCGGCGCCCCCGCGCTCATCGCTCCACACTCATCGGGTCGCCGTTCCGCTCATAGGATCGAGGGTATGCGCCCCGCGGTCGTCCGATCCTCCCTGCCGTGGCGCGACCCCGAGTCCGTGGTGCGGCACCTGGCCGCGACCGACGACGTCGTGTGGCGGGACGCGGGTCTCGACGCCTCGCGGGGGCGCTCGATCGTCGGCTGGGGCCGCCCCGCGACGGGCGACGTGCGCGACGGGGGCGCCGACCGGCTCTGGCAGGCGGTGCGCGACGACCTCGCCGACGTCGAACCAGGCAGCGACCCGCTCGGCTGGGCCGGTTGGCTCGGCTACGGCTTCGGCTGCCGGTTGATCGACCGGGACGCCACCGCGGGGCACCGGCCGGCGGCCACGTCCGCGACCACGGCCGCCGAGGGGGACGCCCCCGACGTCGCCCTGCTCGACGTCGACCGTGCCCTCGTGTTCGACCACGCCGCTCGCTCGGTCGAGGCCGTGGCGCGCGCGGGCGACCCGTGGCCCGGCCGGGTCGCCGAGACCTGGGGCGACGTGCCCGTCGAGCCGCCGGTGCCCGGGCCGACCCGCGCCTCCTCCGGCGGGTCGGACACCCCGACGGCCCGCTGGCGGCACCGGCCGGGCGAGTACCTCGACCTGATCGACCGCTGTCGCCGGGCCATCACGGCGGGCGAGGCCTACCAGCTCTGCCTGACCACGGCGGTCGACGTCGCGGGCGGGGTCGACGCCCTCGAGGCCTTCGCGCACCTCCGTCGTTCGTCGCCGGCGCCGCACGCGTCGTTCGTGCGGATCGGCGACGTGTCGGTCGTGGGGGCGTCGCCCGAGTCGTTCGTCGAGGTGTCGACCGACGGCCTCGTCTCGTCGTCGCCGATCAAGGGCACGCGACGGCGCGGCTCGGGGGCCGACGACGCCTCGCTCGCCCTCGAGCTGCTCGAGAGCGAGAAGGAGCGCGCCGAGAACGTCATGATCGTCGACCTCGTGCGCAACGACCTGGCCCGCGTGGCCCGTCTCGGCTCGGTCGAGGTCGTCGAACTGCTCGCGGTGCACTCGTACGAGCACGTCCACCAGCTGGTGAGCACCGTCAGGGCGCGACTCGCACCCGGACGCACGGCGACCGACGTGGTCGAGGCGGCGTTCCCGGCGGGGTCGATGACCGGGGCGCCCAAGCGCCGCGCCGTCGAGCTGCTGGCCGGGTTCGAGGGGGCACCCCGGGGCGTCTACTCGGGCGCGACGGGGTGGCTAGGGCGCGACGGGTCGGCGCACCTGGCGATGGTCATCCGGTCGATCGAGGTGCACCGGGCCCTGGCCGCCGCCCCGGGGCGCCCCGCGCGACCGGCCGGGGCGCGCGTCGGCGTGGGCGGCGGCATCACGATCTCGTCGGTGCCGGCCGACGAACGCGACGAGGTCGAGCTGAAGGCCGCGGCCCTGCTCGCCGTCCTCGGCGTCAGCGCGGCCGACGGGGGCCCGGTGCGCATGTCGTGACGCGGCGCGGCGTTCGGTAGCCTTGTCGCGGATCGCTGCGCTCAGCGCACGTCGTCGTGCCCAGGCACGGGCGGTCCGCCCCCACCGCACCGACTGCCAGCAGTGAATGAGAGCCCCGTGGCACACGAGCACGACACGACCGCGACCGACGCCTCCTCGGCCAGCACGCCCCACGACGGCGTGCCCGAGCGCGAGTACGACGTCGCCCGCCTGCAAGAGAAGTGGCAGGCCCGGTGGGACGCCGAGCAGCCCTTCGTCGTCGACCCCGACGACAAGCGTCCGCGCAAGTACATCCTCGACATGTTCCCGTACCCCTCGGGCGACCTGCACATGGGGCACGCCGAGCAGTACGCCCTGGGCGACATGGTGACGCGCTACTGGCGGCAGCAGGGCTTCAACGTCCTGCACCCGATCGGCTGGGACAGCTTCGGGCTGCCCGCCGAGAACGCGGCCATCAAGCGCGGGGTCGACCCCCGCGAGTGGACGTACGCCAACATCGCGCAGCAGAAGCAGAGCATGAAGCTCTACGCGCCGTCGTTCGACTGGAGCCGGGTGCTGCACACGAGCGACCCCGAGTACTACAAGTGGAACCAGTGGCTGTTCCTCGAGATGTACAAGAAGGGCCTCGCCTACCGGAAGGACAGCTGGGTCAACTGGGACCCGGTCGACCAGACCGTGCTCGCCAACGAGCAGGTGCTGGCCGACGGGACGAGCGACCGGTCGGGTGCCGTCGTCGTCAAGAAGAAGCTGACGCAGTGGTACTTCAAGATCACCGACTACGCGGACCGCCTGCTCGACGACCTCAACCAGCTCGAGGGTCGCTGGCCGACCAAGGTGCTCAACATGCAGCGCAACTGGATCGGCCGGTCGATCGGTGCCGACGTGCACTTCACGATCGAGGGTCGTGACGAGAAGGTCACCGTCTTCACCACGCGCCCCGACACCCTCTACGGCGCGACCTTCATGGTCGTCGCCCCCGACTCCGACCTGGCGGCCGAGCTCGTCGCCGACGCGACGGACGACGTCAAGGCGACCTTCGCCGAGTACCTCGTCGAGGTGCAGAAGGCCACCGAGATCGAGCGCCAGTCGAGCGAACGCCCCAAGACCGGCGTGCCGCTCGGCCGGGTCGCGGTGAACCCGCTCACGGGCGACCCGATGCCGGTCTGGGCCGCCGACTACGTGCTGGCCGACTACGGCCACGGCGCGGTCATGGCCGTGCCCGCGCACGACCAGCGCGACCTCGACTTCGCCCGCAAGTACGACCTGCCGGTGCGCGTCGTGGTCGACACGAACGCGCCCGTCACGGGGGTGATCCCCAAGCTCGAGCTCGACGAGGACGGCCAGGCGATCCTGCCCGACGACCTGTCCGACCTGAACCCCCGCGAGACGGGCGTGGCCCTGACCGGCGACGGCCGCCTGATGAACTCGGGTGCCCTGACCGGCCTCAGCAAGTCGAACGCGATCAAGCGCGTCGTCGAGCTGCTCGAGGCGTCCGGCGACGGCAAGGCGGCCAAGACGTACCGCCTGCGCGACTGGCTGATCTCGCGCCAGCGTTTCTGGGGCACGCCCATCCCGATCGTGCACGGCGCCGACGGCGTCGAGGTGCCCGTGCCCTACGACGAGCTGCCCGTCCGGCTGCCGTCGACCGAGGGCCTCGATCTCAAGCCGAAGGGCAGCTCGCCGCTCGGCGCCGCCGAGGACTGGGTGAACGTGCCCGACCCGCGCGACGGGTCACCGGCGCGCCGCGACGCCGACACGATGGACACCTTCGTCGACAGCTCGTGGTACTTCCTGCGGTTCCTCGACCCGAACGACGCCGATCGCGCCTTCGACCCCGCCCAGGCCGGCAAGTGGGCGCCGGTCGACCAGTACGTCGGTGGCGTCGAGCACGCCATCCTGCACCTGCTCTACGCACGGTTCATCACGAAGGTGCTCTTCGACCTCGGCCACGTCGACTTCACCGAACCCTTCAGCGCGCTGCTGAACCAGGGCATGGTGCTGCAGGACGGCGCGAAGATGAGCAAGAGCAAGGGCAACGTCGTCAGCCTGTCCGACGAGATCGACGCGCACGGCGTCGACGCGATCCGCCTGACGATGGCCTTCGCCGGCCCGCCAGAGGACGACATCGACTGGGCCGACGTCTCGCCGGCCGGCTCGGCCAAGTTCCTCGCCCGGGCGTTCCGCCTCGCGACCGACGTCGACAGCTCGCCCGACGTGGTCTGGGCCGACGGCGACCAGGCGCTGCGCCGGGTCACGCACCGGTTCCTCGCCGAGGCCCCCGGGCTCAGCGAGGCCTTCAAGTACAACGTCGTCGTGGCCCGCCTGATGGAGCTCACCAACGCCGTCCGCAAGGCGATCGACTCGGGGCCCGGCGCCTCCGACCCGGCCGTGCGCGAGGCGACCGAGACCGTGGCGCTGGGGCTGTCGCTGTTCGCGCCCTACACGGCCTCCGAGATGTGGGAGAAGCTGGGCTACGACGGCGGCGGCATCGCCACGTACGGGTGGCGCAAGGCCGACCCGACGCTGCTCGTCGAGACGAGCGTCACGGCCGTGGTGCAGGTCAACGGCAAGGTGCGCGACCGGCTCGAGGTCTCGCCGAAGATCGGCTCGGACGAACTCGAGGCCCTCGCCCGCGACTCGGCCGCCGTGCAGCGCGCGATCGGCGACAAGCAGATCGTCAACGTCATCGTGCGGGCTCCGCGTCTGGTGAACATCGCGGTGAAGTAGGCCCCGTCGGGGGCGCCTCGTCCCCACCCCGTCGACGGCCGTCCTGGTTCCCCAGGGCGGCCGTCGCCGCGTGTGCGGGTGACCGCCCGCTCGTAGCGTGACGGGCCATGACCGTCAGCTTCCGCACCGCCGTCGACCCGTCCGACCCGGGTGGTCCGCGGTGGCGCGTGGGCCTCGGAGCGGTCGTCGTGCTCCTGCTGGTCGTCCTGGCCGTGAGCGTCGGCGTGTCGGCGTTCGCGACCCGAGGAGGCGCGGCCGGCGACCTCGTGACCGTCGAGCCGGGCACCGGGGCGGGGCCGTCCGCAGGGCCCGGCACCGCGCCTCCCGGAGGTGCCCCGGTCGTCTTCGTGCACGTGCACGGCCAGGTGGCGTCGCCCGGCCTGTTCGAGCTGCCCGAGGGCTCGCGCGTCGTCGACGTGGTGGCGGCCGCCGGCGGCTTCACCGCCGAGGCGGACCAGGCGGCCGTGAACCTCGCTCGGCCGCTCGTCGACGGAGAACAGCTTCGGGTGCCGGCCGTGGGCGAGATGCCCGACGGCCCGACGGCGGCCGGCGGGCCGGGTGGCGGGGGCGGCACCGGTGGGGACGCCGTCGGCGGTGCGGGTGCGGGTGCCGGGGGCGTGATCGACCTGAACCTGGCCGACGACGCGACCCTGCAGACCCTGCCCGGGGTCGGTCCGGCGACGGCAACCGCGATCCTGGCCTGGCGTGACGAGAACGGGCGCTTCCGCAGCGTCGACGACCTGCTCGGCGTGCCGGGCATCGGCCCGAAGACCCTCGAGAAGCTGCGCGACCGGGTGCGGGTGTGACGCCCGGGCGGGTGCTCGACCTGCGGCTCGGGGTGCCGGTGGGCGTGGCGTGGGCCGGGCTCGCGGTCGGGGTGACGCGGCCGGGGCTGCTGGCGCTCGTCGCCACGGTCGCGGTCGTCGTCGGGGCGGTCGCTCTCGGGGCCGCTGTCGTGACCCGCCCGGCCGGGGGTGTGATCGGGGCCGTCCTGCTGGTGGTGGTCCTGGGGGCCGGGCTCTGCGCCGGGCTGACGGGTCAGGCCGCGGCGCGTGACGAGATCCGTCACCCGCCGGTGCTCGTGTCGGCCGTGGGTCACGCCGTGACGGTCGAGGGTCGCACCCTTGACCGGGTCGAGGGCCGGGTCGACGTGCTGACCCTGTCGGTCGACCGGGTCGACGTCGGCCAGGGGGCGGTGGTGCTCCGGTCGGCCGTGCCCGTGCGGCTGTTCGGTGCGCGGGCCGGCTCCGCTCGCCCGGTCGAGATCGGTTCGCGCGTGTCGGCCCGGCTCGTGCCGGGCCCCGTGAGGTACGGCGAGTCGGTCGCGTTCGAGGGCGGCTCGGTCGGGCGGCTCGACGTCCTGGCCGAGCCGGGTGGGGCCTCGGCCTGGTCGAACGGGCTGCGGTCGTCCTTCCGCGCCGTGGCGGCACGTCTGCCGGGTGACGGCGGCGCCCTGCTGCCGGGGCTCGCGATCGGCGACACGTCGGGCGTGCCCGACGACCTCGACGCCGACATGACGGCGGCGTCGCTCAGCCACCTCACGGCGGTGTCCGGAGACACACTACGGAAGGGATGTGCGTGACTTTTGATTACGCGACCCTGGGATTGAGCGTGCGTAGCCAGGCGGTTGACACCCTGCTGCGGGTTGACGGTGGATGCTGCCGCCCACATGGTCGCTCGCGGCAGATGTGGCACTCTGAACCCTTGTGGCGACGTGGGACACGTCCGCGGCCACCTTGCTCGTGGCGACCGCTGACCTTAGCAAGTCTGTGGGGACGGTAGTCCAGGGCGCCTTGAGTGGTAAGGCGGACATCTGGAGCCTCGCCACCGTCGCGTCCAGGGGTGACTGCACAGCCCTCATCAACAAGCCGCCGATTCAGGTGGCGTAGACGGATGGGCAGACAGCTGCCGCTGCTCCTGTTCGGAGCGTCGCCGGGAAGACCGGGACAGTCACACTCGCTCAGTGCAGCATCGCCAAGTTCACGACCGACCTCGCCGATCTCATGACTGACCGCGCTACCAACCTCACGATCATGACGACCCTCATCACTTCGGCCTCGAACGTGACTACTAGCGGCGCAGGTACGAGCGCAAATCCCTAGACGATCACTGCTGCTACCGGCGGCGGTGAGAGCGCTTACCTGGTGGTGGTCACCTACTGACCCTAGCCAGGAGGTATCTCCGGACGCTCTAGCGGCACACCGCTGAACGCAACACCTCGGCTAGATTCGCCACGTGGATGTTTGGGAATGGGCGGTCGACAGCTGGAACTTCTTCTGGGGCACCTGGTGGCCGACGATCGACTGGGGTAACGCGCCAGCGTGGTTCGGATCGTTCTTGTCGAGCGGTTCCTTGGTGCTAGCCCTGACGATCCTCATGCGAGACCGCAATGAGAAGCGCCGCGAAGCCGCGGACAAGTTCTCTACCTGGTGGTCATCGAGCTACAAGGGCAAGAACCTGCGCGGTGAAGACGTTCACATATCCGATATCTACTGCTTCAACGCGAATAAGTCTCCGATCCCCAATGCGTCCGTTGGCACTCTCATTGACGACGACGCATGGGTGAACCTCCCATTTATTGAGGATGAGTATGGCGATGAGCACCCGATCAAAGGTGAATCGGGGGTACTCCTGAAAATAAAATCGAAGGTTCCTCACGACCTGAAAATGCTGACAGTGGAGTTTTTTGACACCAACGGGAAGGCGTGGCGTCGATACATCCTGAGCGGGAAGTACCTCTCAGAGCGGGAATGGAAGAAATTCCGGAAATCCGTCCCCGACGCCCCCCGCCTGATAGGCGAGGACCATATGGACTACTCTGAATTAAAGTAATATATGTCAAGATAACTTTACAAAACGTGTCGATATGCGTGATTGGCCAGCTACCCCGTTGAGTGGCCGGCTGTTCTGCGGGGGAATTGCGTCCGTGCGCCGCGTCATACACGTGGCGGACGGCCTGGCTGATGCGGTCGCGCGAGGAGGCCTCGTGGCCGTTCGCGTTCACCCACTCCTGGACTTTCGCGAGCCCATCCGAGTTCCCGTGCTTGGCCCGAAGACATCGCCGCCTGCTTCTACCGCAAAAGGTTCGGGATAGTAGAGGACGTCGACGGTAGCGTGCGAACCCACAGCGGCGATCCGGGTGTCTGGCGCGCAGATCCTTACTCCGCGGCGCCCGTCCTCCTCGGCGCAACAAGCCCACAGCCCATCGGTTGCGGGGTTTTCATTCTTTGAGGAGAGCTTCAGCCGTCGAGGTCAGTCAGAACGAAGTCAGAGATCTCCTCGAGCACCGCACCAGACGCCGGGAACGGGTTGTCCTCCCGGTCAGCGACCTCGATCATCACGACGTCGCCGTCACGAATCAGGGCCTTGAACCGGTCGCCGACAGTGAGGGTCAGGTCGCCGGCCATCTCGCGCGATTCGGAGACCGTATTCCACTTGTGCGACTCTGCCTCAGCGACGGCAACGGAGACAGCTTTCCCGACAGCCTCTGTTTGCCCCGGCCGGTACTTGTCCCAGAGGTACTTCCCACCTGCAACAGCGACAACACCGACGGCCACGACAGCGGCACCCTTGCCGAAGCCCTTGGCCGCGGCGAGCTTCTCAATTGCCGCGAGCATCAGCTCGGGACCACCCTCGGCCTTCGCGCGCGTGGTGAGAGCGATGTACTCGTCCATGTTGCCCATGTGGTCTCCTGTCGGGTTCGGGTGTCGAGAGCCTACTGGTGACGATGGCTCGTCTCCCACCTGGTTGGCAGCCCGGAAGAAGACCTCTGGACGCGTGCGGGACAAGGGCTGAAGCGGTCGCAGAGCGGGACGCGCAGTAGATGATGCGGGGCGGCGGCTCCCGCTGCAGGATGACCGGCGCCTCTACCTGGTCGTCGCGCTCGTTCAACGAGGACAGTAACAGGGCTGCCCACGTCTCCTGGCCTTACTGATAGGGGAATTGCACCTTGATCGCCTCACCTGGGCCGACGGTCCGATGGGAGCCGTCATCGTTGTCGCGAACCAACGGGCCAAGGCGGAGCGGCTGACTATCAAGCCAAGCTTTGACACGATGGACGCGCCTAGCTCTTTGCCTCTCCTAGATTGCTTCAACGATCGGATAGCCGGAGGCAGCGAAGTGCTGGATCAGCGGTAGATGAATCTTTCGCCCTGCCTGCGTGGAGCTCCTATATCCAAGCTGCCACGACACCCAGTATCGGCCGTTGTCGAGTAGCAGCGCGCCTATACGGTCGCGCAGCGCAATCTGCTGTTCCCGGTAGCGCAGGGCAGCCGAAGGCGAGTACGCGTATACGTCGGGATCTATGACGATATCTAAACCGGTGAACGCATTGCCCGTTGGAGTGCCTACGACCCTCGAAACGACCTCCCCGAACTGGCGGGAGAAATCGGCCACCGTCCTGACGCGCTGTTGCTCCGCAAAGGCGAGCGCAATTTTCTGCAACACTTCAATCTTCGTGAGGCTTTGCACACGATCGCTGCCCCAGAAGTACTTCGACGTGTCGTTGAAGCTTCGGGGCGGACGGTGATTCCAGATGTGTTCAATGAGGCGACCGAACTGGGCTTCCGACACTGGTTGATCCGCGAGAGCGTTCACTTCCGCGATTGTCGCAGCCACACCACCCGCAACGGCTCGCGCCGCCGCTAGATACTGCTCATCTCCGGGCCGCTGGTGGTCCTCGTCGATAATGCCCAGCGCGCTTGCCAGCCCGGCCAGTTCGGGGGCGAGGTTTCGCTCGTCGGGGCTGGAAGCGGTGGGAAAGCC
Source organism: Frigoribacterium sp. PvP054 (assembly GCF_040547465.1). Classification (NCBI taxonomy): domain Bacteria; kingdom Bacillati; phylum Actinomycetota; class Actinomycetes; order Micrococcales; family Microbacteriaceae; genus Frigoribacterium; species Frigoribacterium sp. PvP054. The sequence continues at coordinate 84,249 of NZ_JBEPPU010000010.1, read as the reverse complement.
GTCGTCGCCGAACAGCCGGTTAATCTGGCGGTTGAGTGATCTCTCGAATCGACGGTGGATTGCGCGGCGGAAATCCCGCACAATTTTCTCCGCGTCGCCGAGTCCCGTTGCCACTAGCGTGTGCTCGACCTTTGTCAGTAGATCCACGAGTTGTGCGTAGGTCACTGTGCGGAATTCGGGGTCTTCAGCAGCTTCGCCCTCGCGAGGTGTCAGGTAGACGAAGTGCCTGCCCGTGTCCGGAACCTCACGATAGTCCCCGGTCGCGGCCTCCCACTGCCGTGCACGCCTGCGAACGCGATTCTTCTCATTGGGATCGAGCGATGAGGCGTCAATGGCGGAGAAGATCGCTGGAAAGTCGCCGCGAACCACCCAGTTGTACCAGCGGGTCTGCCCGACGCCGAGCCCGCTGCGGGGGTGCTCGATCGTGCCGGTCTTGTTCTCGACGACGAGCGTTAGCGTTGGGCGACCCTCTTCATCGTGATCGACGAGCAGTACGTCTATGCTCCGCCATTCGCGCGGGTGCACTCGAGCTCGAGACGAGATGAGCGGCGCCGCTTCGCCGCCGTATGCGGCGTTCACGAAGCTTTGGGCGAAGGATGTTCCGAGGCCGTGGTTTTCTTGCGGGTTGAGAAGCCAGCCGATCATCTTGCTGTATCGAATCTCGCCCGCGGCATCGCCGTAATCGATCACGTCCCAAAAGTTCGGAACCGGGTCGAGAATCTCTTTAAGCACCAACGCGCTCTCCCCGCCGATCAGTCCCACCAGCGCCGCCGCGAGATCGGTCGCTCTGTGCGAGTTTGTCATTGGGTTCCGCCTATCTCGAAAGTCAGGACTAGCCGACGCTGGCGTCGAGCAGGCGGGCAGCCGCATCTTGACGGAGCGCTCAAGTACGAGGTCATGCGTGACGTGCGCGATAAATCTCTATCCGGATCCGGCAAATTTATCAGGGGCGCGTCGCTGGCTATAACTATTCTGGATCAGATGCGAGCATTCATGACCGGACTGGAGTTCACAGAAGGCATTCGAGTCATCGTGGCGAATGGAGGCGAGCGACGATGGACGGCGAGGGCATAGGGCTGGCTGAGCTGGTCGATCGGGGGCTAATTTCGGAACCACACCTCGCATCGTCTACGGACACCCTCCGTCGCCTACTCCCGTACCAGCTAGCTGACGGGACTCCCGTCCGTTGGCGGGAGGAGGAAGTGACGGCATTTATGGGGACGGCCACCGGAGCCCTGCAGAGAGGAATGCTTCGCGCGCTCACCACAGCGGCAGGTATGGCATGGCGGGACGACCACCGGCTCATCACGGGCGGGGAGCTTCTGGCGGCTTCGGAACGCGGCCGGCTCGGCAACCGCAACCTTGACCTCGTCATAGCGCGATGGAACGACGTTAGATGTTGGTGGGTACCGTTGGCGGCCGTGGAGGCCAAGTTTAACGCCCAGGTGAACGGTACGTGGAAGTGCTCGAACCCAGAGCACAAGGGTAAGTACACGAACCAGATCATCTGCTACCCGATGGGGTGCGGCCATGCCGATCTTCGGCATTACGAGATGAATCCGGCGGCGTCCTCACCATTCGTGTGGCTTTGGAATAGGGACGCGCGGAGTCTCGCCGACGCCCGGATGGGCTTGTCCTCGAAAGATCAGCACGACCCGAGCTACGCGAGGGCATGGGCAGACGGGTGGGAAGCGCAAGAGCGATACCGCAAAGTGTGGAAGGTTCAGACCTGGTCGCGGCTGCGTGCTGCCGTCGTTGCTGAGCTTGAGGCTGATGGGTTCGAACGATACATCATCGACGCCTGTCTTCGCCCCTTGACAAACCGGCCCATGCCCCGAGGTTGGAAGTTGGCAAGTTAGGCCGCTTGCTCGTGCACAGCCCCAGTCGGCGGCAATGCGCCAGGACGATCAACGAGCCGCCCTGCCGTCGCATCCTGAGCTGTCACCTCCGTCCGATACCCTTTGTCCCCCCGAGAACGGAAGACCTGGTCTGGTGTATCGCTTCAAATGCGTCAAGGACGTTCCCGGCCTCGGCCTGTAACACCCAGGTTGTGCCGCTGACACTGTCACGCAGCGCGAGCGGTCCGCATACGTGCCGCTTCTGCACGCAGGCGATCTATGACTTCGTGTTTGGTGAGTTCGTCAGAGCAGATGGTTTCCGTGAAACCGCCTCGCGTGCCCATGTCGTCCCGGCCCAGCCACGCGGGTAGACCGAGGTCGTCGCGCCACCATCGGTGAACGGCTTTCTCGACGGTGTGGGCGTCGCTGCCAACGTCGAAGGCGTCCGTGTGTAGGACTTTCCAGCCGTCGTCGCCGAAGAGAGTGAGGCGAGTGGAAGTCATTCCAGCGATACCGACTTTAAATGCTCGAAGGGTGTCGTGCTCGAGGAAGTAGACCATAGCGGGAGAGTCTTTTTGGAATCCGTGCTTGGCGCAACGCGGGCAGCTTGTGCCGCGGGCTCTCATATTGACCGGTGACTGCCATTCGTGGGAGCAGGTTCGGCATTGCCACCAGGCCCGGTATCGGGCGCCCTGGCGAACGGCCGATGCGGCGATGGCACCGTTCTTAATTGGGTGCCATTCAGCTGCGAGCGCAGGCAGGCAGTGCGCGAGATCGTTCAACCCAGAGACAGTCAAACGACCGCTGCATGCTGGGCAGCCAGTTCCACGGACTCGAGCAACGGGCTGGGCTCGCCACGAATGTGCGCAATTCTGGCACACCCACCAGGCGCCCGCCTTTGACCCAGCAGACACAGCGTTCGGCGCGACGTCGTTGCGGGCGTAATCCCATTCGGCAAGGAGCGTTGGCGCTCGAGACGCCATGTCGTTCACACCGGCGGTGAGGACTTGCCCGGCGCAGAAAGGGCATCCGGATCCAGAACTCCGGGTTGCGGGCGCCGTCTTCCATTCGTGGTCGCATACGCTGCACTGCCACCAGAACTTCTTCGCGCTTGCGACGAACACATCGACGGGTGCGACGGCACCGTTCCGGCTACGGTGCCACTCGCCTGAGATGTCGGGCCGCCGTGACGCGAGGTCGTTGACGCCGGGCCAGAGGACTTGTCCTGCGCATCGGGCGCATCCTCCACCTTCGAGGGCGCGGCGGCGGATGGGTGTCCTCCACGAGTACTCGCAGGCGCTGCACACCCACCAGGCGGTTCTGGTGCTGAAAGCGCCGACGCCAACCGGTGTCGGCGACTCATTCCGGACAGGGTCCCAGTCGTGAGCGACGGCCGGGTTGACGGTCGGGACGTCGTTGACACCGACGGCTGCGACCCGATTGGCGCACACGGGGCAATTAGATCCTCGAGTTCGGACAACGACCATCGTGGCCCACTCGTGACCGCCGTTGGGGCACACCCACCACGCCCGGTAGGTGCCCTTCCCGGCGACGTCAGCCGGTGTGCGATCGTTCTTGTGCGGGTGCCACTGAGCGGCGATGACCGGGTTCGACTCCGCAAGACTGGGAGCACCACGGAGACCGGGGCATGCACCCATCAGGAGAGCCCAATGCTGTCGAAGATGCCCATGATTCTGCGGATCTTGCCACCGTCGCGGAGCTGTTCCGCGGGAATCTTCCGCCTCCGTCCGATGAGTTCGGTCTGCTTTATATCTATGAACGAGGCGCGGGACTCCCACCCCGTGCCGTACTTTTCGGTGGCTTCGACGGCCTTGTTAGCGCCGGGGGTCTGCAGCTTTGGCCACCCGATGGTGAACTGCCGACGAGGGAACCGGTAGGTGCCGTTCACCGCGACGCTGTGGACCTGACGGGCTGAAGTTCGTCGTCGGTCGTGCAGAGATAAAAGGCGGTCTGGGCGAAAAAGGAGGGTTGTCGAAACGTCGAATACCCAGCCCAGGACTTGGTTGACCTGCAGGTCGCCGCATCGGACATAGGCAATGTTTGCTTCGAGCTCCGGCTCGGTGAACATCCCAGATGCGTCGAGAGCTGCGCGCCGCTCGTCCTGCGTCGGTGTGCCGCTCATAGGGGGCCCTTCTCTGCGTTCGGCGAGGGTCGCCGTGAACCAATCTGCGTTGGTGTCCGGATCGCGGATGAAAGCAATGAGGTGTGCGACGGTGGCATTTGAGGGGGCGTCAGTGGCGGACATAAGACGAGAATGCGCGGACCCTCACGCGGATCTGGCCGGGGTACACGACTGGGGTACGGAATGAAAGATGAGCCCATCTGCGCATATACGAGTGAGAACGATTGCCCGACGGCCGGCCGGGCGCCGCAGCTTTCAGTGCTAACTCTCGGCCTCAACCAGTCGCCGGGGAAGCCAGGCGCAGAATGGAGATAGAACGTGGCAGGCGGCTCTGGTGGATGCGCCACCTGCACATGCGGCCCCCCTACTAGCGATTCCAGCTAGGCCCGCGGGGCTTACCCAGAGCCCGCTTGGACTTCTCATGCGGAGGACGCCGAGGGTCATGAGGATGTCATGCCAAAAGGCGGGCGCGAAAACTCCAGCAACATGATTTCCGAAATGATTTTCGAATTGATTTAATCCGGGCGTCCCATTTCGGCCGTCAAAGTTGGGAAAACGCGCGCCGCTTGGGACGGCGCTCCTCGACCACGGGAAGGAAGTGGGAATCGACGTATCCGGAGAGCCGACGGGTGTCCTTCTGTGTTAGGCGATCGAGCCACTATGTGAGTAACTAGTTGCCTAGTTCGACGAGTGCGTCGGTCAGCTTCCTGAGCACTCGATGCCGCTTGGCGCTCGTACCAACGCCATCTGCTTGCGGCCGCATGGTTGAGTGCCTCGTCCTTCGAATCGCTTCCTCCAGGACGGCTTCGTCGAGGATGGACACCCCGCGAAGCGGCTGGCTAATTGCAGGCCCTCAGCCCTTCCTGGGGCCTCGCAGACGGGGAGGGCGAGACCTTCGACGCGCCCTCGCACCACAACCTCTGGGAGAGGTTCAGCTCTGGCTCCGTGGACTGGCAAGGACTTGTTTAGCCGGCCATGCAACGGGGGAGCGCAGCGGAGGAGAAGCAGGGCCGGAAAGCACTCGCAGGCGCCCCCGACGGGGCGACTGAGAGCCAGGAGCGCAGCGACGCAGTAAGGGCCTGAGGAGCGCCAGCGACGAGGGTGAGGAAGCCACGCAGACCGAGCGAAGCGAGAGGCTGTGGGGCGCCCGAAGGGGTGTCGGCTGTGCCGACCGACGGACAAGTTTCTGACGAGCGAAGCGAAGGAAGAAACGCAGCCCGGCGTCACCCCCCCTTATGCTCTTCGTTCTTCTCCCACGCATCCGGAGCTTCAGCGAGGGATCGTGGTCACAATGCAGTTGTGATCAGCGAAAAAGGATGGTCCCACTACATCTGGTACCAGCCCGGAATCCGCAGGACCCGAAGGGCGGGGTGGTACCAGGGGCATCCTTTTTCGTTGGAAAGTCGGGGTTTAGGTGGTACCGGGGCAGAGAACGAAGTGACGCCGGGGTACCACCTGGAGCGCAGCGACGTTCGAGGGCGGTGACACGGAGTGGTACCGGGCTCGTTCAACCCTGACGCAGACGCGGGGACGCGGCTGCCTTCGGTCTCACACCTGCGCAGGACGGGGCGAAGCCGCGGCCTCCCTAGTTGCCGCTTTGGCCCCCTCTGAGACGCCGACGCAGGAGGTGTCGCAGGTCACTGGCAGCAGCCGCCCTGGCGGCTCTCGAGTGCCTTCCTTTTGCCCCATCTGGTCGCGACTGTGGAGCGACCAGGACCGCCTCAGAACCGGTGGCTACCTCGGTCGTCAGACCGCGTCTCTGAGTCCCTGGCACCGCAGCAGAACTGGCTGCCACTCCGCCCCTTCATCGCCGCCTTTCCGCCTCCGCCTCGAGGCGCGCGCGAAGCCTTCTGGCCCACTGCGCCGAGTAACGAAATCCGCCCCGGATCTCGTCACCACCGACGCCACAGAGCTGGCCGCCGAGCCAGTCCCAGCTCCGCCCCGGGGGCGCCGTCACTCCGCATCCTGAGGGTGCCCCTCTGGTCGGCCACGACGCCCTCACACCCCTGTTGTTGCGATCGCCCCAGGGCGGCTGTTGCTCTCCCGAAGGGATGTCCGGTCGCCCCGGTCGCTGCAACGTCACGGTGCCTCAGCTCCGTCGGGCTCCTCGGCTCAAGTGGCGACTTGTTCGCCGCGCCTGCTTGCGCGTCCATGCCGCCGGGGCGAAGCACCGGGGGACGGCTGATGCTCCATCGCTCCGCGTGCCGAGCAGCCTCATCTCGTGGCGGCCCTGGCCGCCGGTCGCGCCTCTGCTCTGCTTGGGCCCACTCCCTCGGCCGTCGGCTCGAGGGGTCACCGACCTGGTGGAAGTCCCTTCAGCGGGGGCGGGGTCGCGGCCCGTCAGTCTCGCGATGTCGATGCTTCATGGGGTCGTCCTCTCACACCATCCGAGAAAGCATCTGGTGCGATCCAGCGACGAGGAGCCAGCCAAGAGAGGCACGAACGGCAGCTGGACGACGAGGAGCTGGGGGAGCTCCAGATGGTCTCTCGGCCGGCCCCTGATCGCGCTTCCATCGCGCCCCGCCTCCGCCCACTCTTGCCCTTTAGATCGGTCTCATCCGTCGCCTCGGCGGCGGGAATCTGTGCCCGTTTCAGGGTCACTCTGCGGTCACGAAGTGACCATCTGTGACCGGCTGCGGCCCGGATGTGACCAGGAACTGGTCGCCCAGGCGCTCCCGAGGCCCCAGCCGAGGGTCGGAGGGCCCTCAGGGGTGCTCTTCTGGGTCTCTGACCGGCTCGTGGCCAGACACTGGCCCGGCCCTGGCCACGATCCGGTCGAAACAGCCGCCTAGGCGGCTTGGACAGGCACAGCGCGGCCCTCCGTGGCCGCGATCCGGTCATCATCGGGCCGGACGCGGCCCGGGATCAGCCCTGGATCAGGTCTCAGTGCCGGCGCGCGCAACAGCGCCATCTGAGACAGCCGGCCGCCTCGGCGTCGCGTCAGCGGCGCCCGGAAAAAAGAGAGTCCCCCGCACCCGGTGGGGGTGAGGGGGTCGTGTCACGAGCGCAGCTCGAGGCGGCGTGCTGGTCAGTCGCAGAGGCAGCTGCCGTCGCTCGCCTTCTCCGTGAAGCAGTGGGGGCACGTCTCGGCCGCCGGCCGTTCACGCCGGGTGCCACCGCCGTCGCGGTTCTTGTTCTCGGGGTGGGTGACGCCCCACTCGCCCTTCTTCCTGTCGGGCCAGGGCTGGAGCTCAGGCGCGGCCCGACGCGCCTCCTCCTCGGATGCGAAGCCACTGGTGTTGCCGTAGGCGATCCAGAGGTCCGGGCCCGCCTCCTGGCGGACGGCCCTGATGCCGTAGGAGTTGTGCGCGTAGAGCGTCTCGATGCCGATCGCCTCGACGATGCCCTCGACAGTGGCGTGGTTCTCCCACGGGATGTTGCCCAGGCGCATCGCTTCGCCGAGCGAGGAGTAGATGGTGGGTTCTGTCACGTCGGGCTCCTTCGTGCCGAGAGGTCGGCCTCGATGCGACGGTACCTGGCCGGCGTCGAAAGAGAAGACCCCCGCCGCCCGGGAAGGGCGACAGGGGTCTGATCGGGGAGTGGGCGGCGAGGCGCGGCCGCCGGCTACTGCGGCAGCTCGCCGGCGATGGCCTCGACGGTCACGGGGTCCTCTCGGCCGCGGCGGAGCGCGAGCACGAACCGTCTCGGGGAGGGCTCGATGAACGAGGTGACCGTCATCGTGCCGCGACCCTCTACCTCGACGGTGTCGAAGTAGGGCGTCGGGCGCCAGCCCGCGGGCTTCCGCAGAACCGCCTCTTCGTCGACCGGCCAGGCCGGCGTGACGTCAGGCTGGATCGGGTCGGGCTCAGCCAGGTCAGACATGGGCTGCCTCCTTGAAGACGAGCTCGTCAGCGAAGGCGTGGAGGTAGAGCCTCTCGCCGGGGATGTCGGTGCTGAAGGCGACGAAGAGCTCGCCGTTGCTCGGGTCGGCGCCCTCGATGACGCCGGGGGTCTCGCGCGTGATGCGCGGCCATCCGAAGAGCTGGCGCTCCTCCCGGATGTGAACGGGCTCGCCGATCAGCGCTGCTGCGTCGAGGACGCGGCCGGCGCGTGCGAACGGGCCTCGCGACTTCAGGGTCTGGGTGAGCTTCGCGATCAGTTCGCGCATGGTGGTGTCCTCGTTCTGTCGATCGCCACGGTGGCGGCGGGAAGGTCTTGGGCGGCGGGGCGTCGGCGCAGGGCTGCGCGCGTCTCAGGTCAGGGCGTAACTGCGGAGCGCCGGTCGCTCGACCGGCGTGCCGGTTCCGTCGCAGCCGGAGCAGTCGCGGTCGCCCTCGAAGTCCTCGATGACGCCGGAGCCCCAGCAGTAGACGCAGCCGCCGGGCACGTCCTCTTCGCCGTACTCGTCGGCGTTGAGCAACAGCGAGTCCTCGGACGGTTGAGTCACAGCGGCGAGAGCCGATCGCGTGGCGACGTCGAGCAGGTCTTCGATGCGGGTCATGGTCTCTCCTTGGTGGTCGGTGCTTGGTGTCGGTCAGTGCGCGGTGTCAGTCCTCGACGTAGGCGGCCGGATCGCGGCGATGGCGCCAGGCGTCGCGGTAGGCGCCGATCAGGAGGCGCAGGAGCATGACCCCGAGGACGCCGCAGGCGAGGAGGAAGGGGATCACCCAGGCTTCGCCGTCGCGGACGGCCAGGAACGGGCCCACGACGGCGAGGGCGATGAGCACCAGGGCGAAGAGCGCGGCGTAGATGTGGACGATGAGGAAGTAGATGTCGAGCTTCGAGTGCATGGTGAGTCCTTCGTCGGATCGAGGAGCCGAAGCTCGAGCGTCGGCCAGCAGCAGGGGAGGTCTTCTGCTTCACGAGTTGCCCGACGGCGGCTATGCCGCCGCTTCCACACGAAGGGGTGCCCGGGCCTCCGGTGTCTCCTCCACAGGTACGCGCTCAGCTCGCCGCGTCGCGGCGACCTGTGGAGACGCAGGCTCCGCCGCCTCGAGTCGCGAGAGCGTCGTCGCATGATCAGCGCCGCCGAGCTCCGTGACCGGTTCGAGTTCTTCGTCCTTCGGCGAGAGTGCGACCCGCACTCAGAACCGGAGGAGATCGCCGCCTACTGGTGCGCCCTCAGCGCGCTCGACGATCTGCTGGCAGAGGGGATGTGACGCGTCTACTCCGTGCGCCAGACTGGCCGCATGGAGAACGTGCCAGCGGGGTGGCTACCTGATCCTCGCGACGAGTGGGTCGAGCGGTACTGGGACGGCCAGAAGTGGACCGGTCAGACGCGGGTCGCGGCGTCGGCTAAGCCGGAGGCGCGACGTGCCCAGCCCGCGAGTGGGCCCACGGCCCCGAGGGCCGCGTCCAGGAAGACGGGCGCCCTTCGAGGATTCATCCCGATCTTCGTCGGAACCGCCGTGGTGCTCCTCGGCGTCTCGTTGGGGCTGGCCTACCTCGAAGGCCGCGGCGACGAGCCGTCGGAGACCAGTGCCGCCGCGGGCCCTGGGCCGGCGTGCGTGTCGGCGTTCGAGGATGCGGCGGCTGTTCCGCTCGATCAGACCAACGACACAGAGATGGTCCGGACGGTCAGCGACTGCGCAACCGTCGACGAGTGGTCAGCCGGGATCGCGCGCTACCCGGAGGCGCTCGGGATGACACGGGCTCCGACGCAGGCGGAGCTTCCGATGACGCTCAGCAACGTCTGCTTCGGGAACGAGAGCACAGCCATGTGCCAGGACGCCGCCGCGCAGGGACTGCTCCAGTAGCACCGCGGGGCTGGCGACCGACTACTGAGGTGGCGGCCAGACGTCCGGCTCGGGGGTCGATCGCGCAATCAGCGCGAGGATCTCGTCGCTGTGCTGAACGGCCCACGCGACGCCGGCGTTGAACGACGGCGCGGTGAAGAGCCAGGGGCGACCGCCGGCGTCGTCTCGGCAGTGGGCGTAGACGTCGAAGACGTGGCCACCTTGGACGGCGCGCGTGCGGATGTAGCCGAGCGGGTCGGCCTCGCCGACGCGGATCAGCCAGAGTCCCTGCGCGCCGGGGAAGGCCGGGATCGCGTACGGGTGCTCGAGGCGGCGGCGCTTCAGCACCGCTCGCGCTGCGTCTCCTGATCCGCTCGCTCCCACGACGGGGAGGCTACGTCGACCCTCCGACGTTGACGCAGGAGGGTCGACGGGGGTAGGCCGGGGATCCGGTCTACTGAAGCTTGAGCACGGCGACCATCCAGACGGCACCCCCAACGACGGCCAGGGTGCAGAAGGCGATGATTCCCTCGAGGGTGGACAGGGCGAGATCGAGCATGGGAACTCCTTCGGTGCGGCGGTGACCTTGTGGTCGTTGCCTTGCTTCCTACGCTCGCAGGATCGGCACCTCAGATGAAGGGGCCCAGAGCCGCCGAGTGGCAAGAACACGCCCCTTTTCAATGACTCGGTGGCTGCAGCTCTTCCAGGACGTGCCACGCAGCACGAAACTGCTCCGTGACGTCGACGCCTGCTCGAGCCGCTCGGGCGCCGGAGAGTCGCGGTCCTGCCTTGTGGGTCGCGTGGATTTCGGCGAACTCCTCAACGGTGACCTCACGGGCCCAGTCGAGGTGGAACGTCTCACGGTCGAAGCGGATGCAGACCGCGATGTCGAAGTCCATCGACGAGAACTGGAACATGCGCTGCTCGCCGGTGGGAAGCTCACGCGCCTTCACCTGGACGCGGCGGCCGCCGGCGTCAATGAGGTCGATGTCGGGTGCGCTCGGCGGTTCGAGCACGCCCCCATATACCTCGAGGGCGAGACGCTCACCCAGCTCACCGACGACCTGGTCGGTTCTGCCGAGGCCGCGGCGCTTCAGTTCAGCGGTGATTCTGCCTAGTTCCGCGAGCAGCGTCGCGCGCCTCGCCATGAGGTCAGACAGACTGTCTTCGTGTGGCGCATTAGCGCCAGGCTGATCGGCGGACACGGATTCAGTTTGACCGCATTGGAAGGCGCAGAGCTGGTGAAACGAGGGCCAGCTCGCATGTTTTTGTCCTGGTTATTAGGCGTCGGCGCGTCAAGGGTGAGGCGAGCAGGCTCGCAAGCTGCGAGGGGTGGCGTCGTTTTACATGGCGCCGGTACCTCGAACTCGTCGTACAACTCGGTGCGCGGCGCGATCCACGACGCCCTTCACATCGCGCCGCCGCAACCGCAATAGTCTGAGCCTATGAGCACGGCACACAGGGAACAGCTGCTGTTGGCAGGTAAGGATTTCGACATCGCTAAGCAGTTTCGCTCCGTCGCTGAGGCAAAACTGAACTTGCGGCAAGAAGCGGCTGACCTTTATGATGCAACCGATATGCCTGTACCGCATTACACGAGTGAGGCGCTCAGCCGGGCCAGGCGCGAGCTCACCGAATAAAATCGCATCTGTCTACAACACGCGGCTCGACTTCTAGACGTCTCTCATCGCGCTGAGGGTCGTGGAAGCGACATGGAGTCCGCGGTGATGCTTTTCGATATCAGGACGCCCGCGGCCGGAGCGCAAAGCCCGCTCTCTGGATAGGACACAACGGCTCGGACGAAAGGAAATGAGAGCTAGCGGCGCGGGAGCGTCGGCTTAACGTGAGTACGACCGGCGGCGGGCAGCGGACGACGACAAGGTCCGGGCTCTCTGGGGCCGCTTCGGCGGCCTCGCTGTTCGTCTGACCGATGAGCGGCAGAGCACGAAGACGTGGTCAGTCGGCGCCGAGGGTGAGCGCCAGGTCGGCCGCGCACCCGACGCCATTTCGGGGGAGGGGCTCGAGGTCCTGCACGACCGTCGCATCCCGCGGAACCGTGCGAACATCGACCACCTCGTCGTCACCACGCGCGGTGTGCTGGTCGTCGACGCCAAGCGCTACCGGGGTCGACCGGGAGTCCGCAACGGGGGCCTATTCTTCAGGCCCGTCACGCGCAGCCTCACGGTGGGCGGGCGTGACCAGTCGAAGCTCGTTCTCGGCGTCCAGCGCCAGGTCGAGATCGTTCGGAGCATCCTCGACACGGCGGAGCCGGCGGCGTGCCGGTGGCAGGCGCTCTCTGCTTCGTCGAGGCCGACTGGCCGATCTTCGGCGGCTCGTTCCAGGTGGCTGGTGTTCGCGTCCTGTGGCCGAGGCTCCTGGCGAAGCACTTGCGAGACCCTCGTTGCGATCTCGACGGCTCGCGGCTCGGCGACGGCGACACCTCTGTCGTCGACGTGGCGGACGTCACGTCACTGCTCGAGTCGCGCCTGCCGCCTGCCTGAAGCAAGAAGCCTGTCCCGCGAGCAGTGATCGCTATCAGGGCAGCCGCGGGAAAAGCTCTTGCCTCTCGCGACCGAGATAGGTCTTCTTGATCTCGGCGCATTCACTGCATGCGCACCGTTCGGTGAAGCGAGGGAACAGAGGAAGCAGCTCGTCGGTCGTGTACGCCTGGTGCGGTTGCGCCAGGACGTAGGCGTCGATGGCTGCCGTGCGCTCGTGGTCTGACGACGCCTTGGGGCCAGCCAGGGGCGGCATGCCCCTCGAGGCAGGATCGACGACAGGGAGTGACGCCTCGAACTGGCGGAGGCGAAGAGCTGTCGCCGCTTCGCGCCGCTCTGCGTCGGCGCGCACCCTCTTGGCTTCCTCGGCGCGCTCGAGGCGGATGCGTTGCCGATCGGCTGCGTCGCGCAGGAGGTCGTGAGCCGTCAACGGCGAGCTGGGGGAGGGCGTCGATGCGGCCAGTCGCTCACCCCGAAGCCAGAGGACAACGTCAGCGGGCCGTCTGAGGTCTAACCCGGAGGTGCACCAGTGGCCGTCATTGCTGAGCTCGACATGGATCGGGGCGGTGCTGGTGACAGACGCCATTCCGTTCATGAGCCAGCCCAGGTCGGTCTGCGGCAAGGCGGCCCGGCAGTGTCCGCAACGGAACCGTGAGGGAACCTCGGGGTCTCTGCCGTGCCACGTGGCCGCGGGAGCGACGATCCCCAGTCGAGCAGCTGCGGCCTTGGGCGCGTGCCCGCCATAGATCGGCTCAGTGGGACGTCGACGGGAGCAGTCGGCGCAGGTGGCCACGGCGGTGGCGTCGACGTCCCACACGACGCTTGGAAGACGGCAGGAGTCGCAGGCGTGGACGCCCCAGCGGATCGCACCTGTGACGCTGGCGGGCGCGGCCGGCGCCCAGCGCAGCGCTCCGTCCAACACGGCGTCCACGAAGCCGTCGAGCGGGAACGTCTCTGTGACCCGAGACCTGTGCGCGACGACGAGCTCGTCGGCGTTCGGATCGACCCTGAGCGCAGGAACGCCGGCGAGATGGTCCGTGTTCGACCTCGAGGTCAGCCAGAAGCATTCGACACCGTCGCGGGCGTACCTCGCCTGCCGCTCGCGATAGCGGTCGAGATCCTGCGAGGCGATCTGCACCTCGAACGCCACGCGACGCCCGCCCTTTTCGACGAGCACGTCCGCGATCCAGGACCCATCCGGCGCCCGGACCTCTGCCCGAGCATGCCAGCCGAGTTCCGCCGCCGCGCGGACGATCGCGGTCTTGAGCCTCAGGTGCTGAGGTGACTCACCCTTGTGCCCGACGTCGCAGAGGACCTTGTGCGCGAAGAACTGCGTGCCTAGCCGTGACGTCTTCGCGATCGCCGTCTCTCCGCAGCTGAGGACGGGGCGCGGCCGGCGCTTCTTGAGCTCGACCCAGGAGTCGGGCGAGAACACCGGTGCCAGCAAGTACTGGTCGCCCGACGACGCGGTCAACGGCACGGTAGGCCCCCCTCATGCGTTCAATGCTAAGGACATCTGATGCGATTGGCTGCGCGCTAATCCCTTGGCGCCCTCGAGCTCGTCACTTCAAGGGTCTGCGATCTGGCCTTCGGTAAGCCTCAATTATTGGCCCCAACCTTGTTACGTGGAGATGCGGTGATCAAGCCTTCCCGAAAGCCCATGGATACGGGGTGTTCCGTTGCACTTATGCCTGCAACTCCGTCTTATATTGCATGCGTCACGAAAGACTCACGTTACGATATAACCCGGCGTCGCCATCGTCCAAAAGGGAACCCTAATCGGTCAACGCTGCCCACCGCCCCCGCCAGCATGGGCAGTGTCCGTAAGCGGCCTAACGTTATTGCCCGGACTCCTGGCATCAAGCGCATTGGACAACTAGATATTACTAGTACGGCATGAACTCGGGACGGCTTTGTCAGGCCAACAGATAGCTGCACTCGGACGGAAGAATGCGGATATGAGCGGCCGCCGATATTGATTTTGACACCCTAATACCTACTGTTTCGCCAGTATGCGCCTGTTCGTAATCGACGTTCTCCTTTTGAATGCTCAGGACGGTGCCGACCTCTGTGCCGATGTCGTTCGATATTGCGACGAGTCCACCTACGGCAATGCTGAATGGCAGGCTATAGTAGCAAGCAACTGTCTTGTCGTATATTATGTCCGGTTTTCCCAACGGGTCACCTACGTGCAATACGACCAAGCTTATAACGTGCTTAATTGACACCCGGAGCATTGCAGACGCGAGCACGTCCATGAAATCAATGTAGTCCCGCACTAACGATTCTGAGAGGATCTCGTCCGGTTCCCAACCATGAGATATTTCATTTCGTCGATGTGCGAGATCGTTTAGCACCTCGAAGGGGTTTCCGGCACCGGAGAAACGATCATCGGACATGGCGATGAATTCTGGGTCGTCGCCCACTTGGTTTATAGGAATGCCCACCCGTGCGTAGTGTGCAACTAAGACTTCCCACTTGAAGTTGGCCGTATGCCGACCGAACACTCCGGTGTTTAGTTTGACGGGACTCCCTCTGGAGACAGCGTGATGAAGTCCTGCCGCGAGCTCATGTTCCTGGAGCACACCGTGGTATCTGCCAGCAGCCATTGCCTGTAATATATCAAGCGTTAGTGTCGTGTGATGCGAGAGGATGATGGTCGGAATATCAGCGTAGGTGGGGCAGGCCTCGCATATACGGCCTACGGCATCTATGACTAGGGATTCTGCAAATTGCTCGAAGGCTCCATAAAGTTGGACTACGATACCACCGTAAAATAACTTTCTCAAATCGCCGGACAAGCCGGCCGCAGCTTTAATTGCGACTAGCAGATCGCCTTCTTCAGAAAGCGTTCCGCCAGGCGGGCTCCATGATTGCGCGCGCTGAATGGACTCTTCCAGGTCCAGGGCAGTTCGTAAGCGGCTCGTGTCTGCCTTGAACTTGGTTAAGTTCGACTTCATTTCTCTTGGATGTAGCGGCCGTGCTTCAGAACGCTAAGGAGAAGGTTTTCAATCAAATTGTCCCGCTCTCGAATATTTGACAGGTTAGTCATTCGAGCGTCGAACGCCTCCATATGTAGTTCGTAGAATCCGGGCATAGCTTCCCGAAATTCTGCGGATCGCGCCCGGATCTCATCAGCTCGATCGAGGTGTTTGCTGAACACGAACATCACTGCGTCGAAGACACTTGTTGTTGGTCGTGCAAGCCAGTCCCAACGCCCCTGACGTTCTCGCCAAAGCCAGAACGCTTTTTCTCCAAGAGTGTCTTGAACGAGAGTGATGGTGGAGACGAAAATCAACTCGAGGCCTCGAAGCACTTCATCGGAAAATTGATTTCCTTGCTTCAGGTACTCGTCTAAGTAGGTTCGGAAGGCGCCTGCTCCAAGCCGTCGTCGCTGTCGGTGAGCGAAGAAACGAAGGACTAATTCTACGTCAAACATCGTCCTGTAGTGCTTATGATTTTCGAGTTCTCGCGAGGCAACACCCGTCGCCAGCTCCTCGGGCGTAGGTGCAGGGATTCCCCAGAGCTCACAAAGAGCGGGGGTACGAGATAACTTGATGCAAAGTTTGTTTAGCGGCCCGTTGTAAATAGCATTTCGAGTTTCCTGTTCCTTTAGAGCTTCGCCGCCACTATTGATTCTTTCGAAGACAAGCTGTTTGAGTATCTCAGCCTGACCAGCTGATTTCGCCGTTTCCCGAAGAAGGATAATTGATGACAGGTAACGTCGATCGATGCCCCTTCGAACCTGATCCGGGAGGGTCGAATAGACCCGACCCTCGAGTTCTGGCCATTCCGTCAGCCCGCTGAGGGCTAAGCGGTCCTCGTAGAAGGCGGTAATGGCGGTGAGGCGTTGCAGTCCATCCATGACTTCATAGTGGGAATACTCGTCCTCATAAAGGAATATTGGAGGGACTGGCACGTTCATTATAAACGACTCAATTAGGCGAGACTGTTTACCCTCCGACCATCTGTGCCGACGCTGGAACTCCGGGTTCAGCTGGTAGTCGTCGCCTCGTACCATTGTTGCAATTGAGTTCAATGGGTAACGACCGCTTTCGGTGACTATCCGAACTTCGCCAGAGACGTATTTTTCATTAATGTCTTGGTCCGAAGACTTCAAAGAGGATGCTTGGAGATCCCCGAATATCAAGGTTTCCCCTGGCAATAACGGAACAACTACGTTGTCGGTAAGTTCAAATAGGGAATCAGACACTGTTGCCTCCATTGCACGTGCGGCGTCACTCTTGACCATGTTGAAGTGCCAAAAAGGCTGTCGAAACGACGATTATGCCCGTCCCCTTGCAGGCCTGCAAGGGAACCCTTTACGATCTTGTCTATCATATTTTCTGCAGATCACATCGAGGCTCTCGTAATCGACCGTAGATCGTCTTTCACCTAGTATGCCTCGGCTGCTTGGGAGGGGGCTGCTGAGAATTTGGTTTCAAACTTCATGTGCCCGACGCAGCACTTGACCTATGACGGCCCGAAGTGAGTCCCTGGGTAGGCGTTGGATGAATGGCAAGTCTAACAACTACCGTGAGCTCGGTGTCTACGTGATTTGTATTGTGGTACATGACGGGGCGTTACTCGACCACAATATGAATACAAATTGGAGGGCAGTCTTGCAGTGCCCAGGACTTCGGGTTGGCCGCCGATCCCAAACTTGCACGGCCCGAAGAGCATCTTGCCTTCCGAAATTGCGCTAGGTGGAGAGGTCTTGGCGAGCTACCAGTATTTGTCGCCCTCGATGATTTCCGAAATGGCCGCCGGGTCCCCACCGTCACGCAGCCACGACCGCGGCGTCTTCCGCCCCTCGGCCACAAGGCTGCGTTGGCGGACGGACATGAAGGCGCTGATCGAGATCCAATCCCAATGTTCGGTCAGGACGGGCAAGACGGTCTCGAGGTGGGGAATGAGCCTTCCTGGGGAGCCCAAACTGAACTGCCAGCGGGGAAATCGGAGCCTGTCCCTCACAGGGACGCCGTAGATGCGCTGCCCTTCGGCCGCGGCGAGGACTTCGTCCTCCGTCCAGCCCATGAAGTGGGCAACTGTGCTCGCCGACCACGTTTCTTGATACGTCCCGAGCCACAGCTCGGCGGCGCTCTTTTCAAGCGACCCTTTCGCAACCCTCTTTTCGGAGTCCACGAGCTCGGCCTCCGTCATTGAGCCGGACTCGACGACGAACTTCCGTTCCTCGGCAGTCATACCCGGTCCTCCGCCGCGCTTCTGGCGGCGGAGGAAGTCTGTGAGGCCCTGAACAAGCCAGCGCCCGTCCACGCCGAGGTCGTTGACGGTGTCGACGAACTCAGCAATGGCGTCGTCGCCCGAATCGACACGGAACTCGCTTTCCTTGTGGCCGGCGCCACCTTGGGGCGATGGAACGGAATCGGCGGTGGAGTCGTATGCGCTCATGAGTTGGACCTTACGGCCGAGCGTAAGCACCGAGTCGTAGGCAATCTCTGCCGCGACGCCAGGAGCCGCGAGAAACGACCGAACACTCATAAAATCGTCACTAGGCGAGTCGTTCGCTTTCGCTCGTAAACGAGAACGCTTGTTGCCTCGGAGGGATGAATGCATCTGACTTCGCCGTCTCGAGCCGGCTCTTGAAAACGAGTGGGTGCCCGCGCGTGTCGTGATGCTCGCTGTGGTTGATAACGGCCTCCTGCCCGTCCCCGAACCTCGGCAGGGCTGGGGGAGGCGGGTCCTCGCCTGTAGCGCAGCTGGCCCTGAACTGAGAAGGCGTGCCAGAGATGGGATCTCTGACACGCCTTCGGGGTTTATGCGGCCTGGAGAACGTCGGCCGAACTTCCTCGACTAGCTGAGGGGGCCCGACGAACGAGTCCCTTGTAGTT
Source organism: Frigoribacterium sp. PvP054 (assembly GCF_040547465.1). Taxonomy (NCBI): domain Bacteria; kingdom Bacillati; phylum Actinomycetota; class Actinomycetes; order Micrococcales; family Microbacteriaceae; genus Frigoribacterium; species Frigoribacterium sp. PvP054. The sequence goes on along the minus strand of NZ_JBEPPU010000010.1, from coordinate 66,243 downwards.
GGTCTTCATTGGATAAGGAACGCAGAGCTTTGCAGGATCAGACCCGGAATACGATTCGTTCCTCCAGTCCTGCAACCCGTACTCGGCGATGAGCGGTTCCGGCGCTGCCATCAGTGTTCCGGGGCGAACAGCGACGGCGCCTTTGTGCTCCCAGCTGTCGGAGTCGACGAGGTGTTCCCTGAGGAACGAGCTGAGCGACGTGAGGCTCTCGGCCTGACCACTCGGATTGACCGCGCGGAACCACTCCTTGTAGAGGTCGTGAAGAAACCTGAAAGGAACGAGATCCCACGCGAGCTGCGGCTCAAACTCTTCCCAGAAGCCCTGCAAAGCGTTGTTGTTCCCGCGGTAGGCGTCGAGAGCTTCTCGACAGACCTGCGGGTTTGACAGGGAGTCGTTCGTCATCTCGAGCGCTCGTCGCAGCACGTAGGCGAGGACCTCCGGTCGGGCGAGGTAGTCGTCCTTGATGTACTTGCGCTCATCGTCGCCAAACCAATTGGTGAAAGGCACAAGCAGCAGTCGTCGGTAGAAGGATTCCGTGCGGTCTTTCGTGCGGGGGGTTGTCGAGTTGAGGCACTGGATCTCGAAGCCGTGCCAGCGAATGCTTACCGGCGTCTTGAACTTGCGGTTCAAAAGGAAGGCATCGCCGGTCGTGAAGGCTTTCCAGTCTTCAATCTTGTCTGCGAAGGCACCCACTCCGTTCTCGTCCACGAGATTGACGCGAGCGTCCATGAGGGGCTCCATGACGAAGTCCCGCCCGAAGTCTGCAAACTTGACCGATGCGCATGCCTTGGCGCCGAGCAGGTTGCGCAAGAACTGAATCAGTGTTCCTTTCCCGTTGTTTCCCCGCTCGGACATGAACCAGGCGGACTTGTTCCAGGGTGCGTTCGATCGAACGCAAGCGCTGATGATCTCCCAAAGGAGCCGACGGACTTCCTCGTCGTCGCTGAGGGATTCGAGCCAGGTGTCGAAGGTCCAGATCTGACCGTCCGGCATGGTGATGCTTGGGCTTGTAGCGGCCGGGTCGTAGGGGGCCGGAATTTTGGAGAGAAACACCCACTGCGGCGAGAACTCGCGGAGCTCCTGCCGTGCGTGATCGAAGACGCCATTTCCGACGGGGATGAGGTGGGGCTCGATAGTCCGGCGCTTGACGGGAGCTGCGGTCTTGAGCCGTTCGATGACCGAACTGATGCCCTTAGACGTCAGGGACGGCTGCAGTTCACTTGCAAGCTGCTTCAGGAGTTTTTCCGAGCGGTCGTAAACGCCCCTGTCTTCACCCTCTTCCACGTAGGTGGCCAAGTGAGTCATGTCCTCTGTCGCGCCCTCGGCGAGGTCGACAGCAATGATGCGCCGGCGAGCAAGGAGGACCTGTGCCACCGTGTGTTCGCTGAGTCTGCTGACCTTGAGGAGCGGCGGCGACGAAGAGTTTGCGTCCTTTCGAGCGATGTTCTCGATCGCGTACTCACCGTTCACGCGGTCGAGAAGTGCATCGCGGATCTCCTGCAGCGTGACGCGGGGATCATCCGCGATTGCGGCCAGGTATCGGACGGTGGCGGCCCCCATGAGCGTGTCCGCGGAGGTTGCTCGAAACTTCCGACCAGTTTCGAGCGAGCTCGCGGCGTGCAAGGGGTCCATCTCTCGTTCCGAGGGGTTAATCTGATCTGCAGAGCCGCCAAACTCCTCAGATGCCGTCTTGTCTTCGACAGGGCGGTTTTCTGCGTGCGTCATGTCCTAGTTTTCCCCAAGGGCAGATGAGAAAGCGGCCAGGATGATCTGTCTCTGCTCCGGACGAATCGCGGGCGCTTTCGCGGCCATACGCCGGGCCCATTCCTGGAGACTCGCTTCCGACGGCTGGACGGGTTCCGGTTCAGCGAAGGCGTCGAGGTCGGACATCTCAACGAAGATTCGGCCCTTTGCTTTCACCGCTTTCAGGCGGCCGTCCTTGATGTGGCGGCGAAGGGTTGAGACCCCATAACCGCTCCGTTCGGAGGCTTCCGGGAGTGAAAGGCCGTGGGCGACCCCGGGGGTGTGCTGAGCGGCCTCAAGGGGTGTCGTTGTGAGAGTCATTCGTGGCTCCTTTAGAAGTGGGCCACAACGGCATCGGCCTATCGCTCTGAACCGAGAGCCAGCCACTGCTCCGATTCGCACCTTGGTCTCGACTTCGCGTGATGCATCGTCTCGAGACCAGGTCGCATGTCTTTTCGTCCTTGACCTGCCGGCCGGAGGAGATATCCCCGTTGCCGGGGCTGCACTTCTGTTTCGTCTCGATGCCTGCCGGCTTCGAGGTATATCCCCGTTGCCGGGGCTGCACTTGTTTTTCGTCTCGATGCCTGCCGGCTTCGAGGTATATCCCCGTTGCCGGGGCCGCGCTCTTCTTCGCTCTCGCACCTGCCGGTACGAGGGCCTAGATGTTCAGTTGTGTGCTCGGCGGTTACCGAGTTCTTCAAAGCTACGAACAACAAGTGACAAAAAATGGGCAGGCCTGAAAAGATCGTTATCCCCAGTTCGGGGGAGTCCTTGTAGCTGCGTAACTCTGTAACCGCGGCCGCGGTGCAACGGGTGTAAGAGGCGTGAGGCGAGGAAGAACTGCTCGCGTTGCTAAGGAAGTGAGTCAGTTACAGAGTTACGAAGTTACGCAGCTGAATCCACAGTCTGATTACGTCGGCAAGGCAAAGTCCAAGCGAGCAGAACGCTCACTTAGCAGGACGCCGTGCCGCCTGTGCTGCTAAGCGAAGAATGGCTAGAACCAGACAACCTCAACCCGATCCCAGTTGATCCCCTTGCGTCCTCGCCACCCCTTGCCGATCGGCTTGACGATGGGCGTCATGACCGCTCGGACTGTGCGTCTCTGCTCGGCGAGGGGCAGGGAAGCCCAGCGATCCCGAATACCTCCGTCCGCCACGAGCGAGAGGACGAAAGGATCCATCTGTGTTAGTCGTCCAAGTCGCGCCTGGGCGGCTTCAATCTTCGGCCGAACTCGGTTCTCCTGGTCGAGGACAAGGTCAAAACGGAGCCGCTTTGCTGCCTCCGCTCGGACCGAGTCGAGGTATTCCTCATAGCCCGCGATCTCCTGAAGCAGCGCCCCACGTTCGACCTGGTTGCTGTCACTGCCGGCTTCGGCGCCAGCAAGAAAATCGGGCCGTTCGAGTCTCGCGAAGAGCAGCTCGCACACGGCTTCGTCAAGCAGTTCCTTCCGCATGGCCACGTGGAAACCCTTTGTTCCGTTGGGGCCAGGACGACCAGGGACGCCGGCACAGACATAGGTCTTGTACGTAGCTCGCGGACGAGGTTCACCGTCCGCCCCGATAAGCCGCTGGCCAGCGTTCTGCCTTCCGACGCGCATCATGCCTCCGCAGACCGAGCAACGGGCGATGCCTGCTAAGAGGTGCTGGGCCGGCCAATCGTTGGTTCGCTTGCGTTCGGGCGGGGACATCAGCACCTGCAACTTCTGCCACGTCTCTAAGTTGATGAGCGCCGGCCAAACCGCGTCAGCGACAACCGCCCCCTGATGCTCGCGCTTGCCCGCGTACGCCGCGGTCGACAGCATTTGCTTCACGGCTGGTGGTGTCCACCCGTGGTTCTTTCGGTGGTCCACACGGTTAGGTCGTCGGGGCGGAACTCCCCGCTCGTTGAGGTCTCGTGCAATCGCGTAGAGAGAATGCCCCTCGAGAATGCGCGCCGCGGCCTCACGCACAACGGAGGCTTGATCGGGGTGCTCTTCTACGGCGAGCAACTGCCGCGTCTGCGGGTCGTAGACCCTCAGGTACCCGTAAAGGTTTTTTCCGTGGGGTTTTCCCTGCTCTGCCGAAGCTCGAACACTACGTAGCAGCCGCTCAGAGGTCTTATCGGATTCGTACTCGGCGTCGACCGCGTCCTCAAGGAGGCTCCTCCGATCACGTGCGTTGCTGGGGTCGTAGAGCCGACCGTGAGTCGTGACCCAGATTCGGACCTTCCGCTGTTTGCATAGGTCCACTAAGTCGACCCATTCCCCAACGCGACGCGATCCGCGGCTGGACTCCCAAATTGCTAGCACATCCGCGCTGAAAGTGTCCTTCTCGAGATCAGCAATCAATCGCGAGAAGTCTTCGCGGTCCTTCTTCGCAAAGCGACTGGCGCTTCTGTCTGTGTCTCGATAGGAAGGATCGGGGTGCATCACCCAGCCCTGGCGCTCGATGGACATGACGTTCTCATCGTGCTGCTGGTCAGGACTTTTGCCCTCGTGCAGCCGGTCTCGCGAGACGCGAAGGTACTCACGAACGGTCAACGCTTCCATACTCACCCCTGTCGCTAACTATATGCGATGCGAAAGCGGTCTGGGGGCTATGAGCCGGCGCTGCGCGTGGGACGGCTCTTAGCGCTGTTCTGCGTGCCGACGCTCCTTAAAGCGCGGCACGCCTTGCAGAGCGCGATGCCGCTGAGGAGATACCGAGGCGGGCGGCCGTCCTCGACGCCGTCGTCGCTGTTCCAGTCTTCGTGCTGTTTAGTCTGGCTCGCGCCCGGGCCTATGAGGGGAAGCGCCCGCTCGCGGATGTCGGCCGCCTCCCCGCGACACGTCGATCAGGTGCGACAGTGCTCGACGCGAAGGAGGCTGATTCTCAGCATGTCTCAGCCATCGATGTGCTCCACGTCCGTGTATTCGAGCCCAGGGCTCAATGCTGCAACATGGAGATTGGCTAAGTAGTAGCGCCTATGCGATCCGCAATTTCCAGCGACCTCTTGGTTGGCCACCTTGCTGCAGTTTGACGAGGTTAGCGAACTTCAGGCGGTCCAAAAGGGCCCCAAGGGACGGCGTATTTTGCACCTCAAACTTTTGTCCGGCGGAACCCGCAAACCCGACAAAGTCGCCGGGCATGTCGCCGAGGATCTGCAAGGCTACTTCTGGCTCGATGGCTTCGTCGTGCTCACGCAGCTGCCACACGGCGTCCTCATGCGTGTGCACGAAAGGCGCGATGAGTTTGAGTGCTTCGAGCGAAAGCCGGACACGCAGGGTTCGCGCAACCGAGGCCGCGACCACTAAGAATGTTTCGTCCTCGGTCGGTGCGAACTCGGTGAGTCGATCGAGAACAGCCCGCCTCGTTGCCTCCGGGAAGCTCTCGCCTCGCAGGAGGTCTGCTGCATGACCTTCGATCAACGCAGGGGTGATAAACGTCGCTGCCTCCTTCGACACCCGCAGTGCAGGGCCGATCGACGCCCAGCCAGCGCTCGAGAAGCGCTCGAAGGACTCCTCTACGTCGTCCACCATTCCTTGCCGGAGGAGTTCTGCCAGCAACTCGTCGGGGCTCGCAGTGACCTCCGTGAGGACGAAGGCGGGTTGAGCGGGGGAGTGCCAGAGCTGCTTGGCCAGCAGCACGCGCTGCCGCGGTCCGAGCGCGGGTTGTGCGTTAAGCAGCAGCGGGATGAGGGGCTCGAGCTGCTCTTCGCTCGCCTCCTCCAGATCGAGCACGTCAACGACGGCCGCATCGTCCTCCGTGAGCAGCGCCGCGAGCACATCGTTGACGCCGATCGTGGTCGCGTAGGCCTCGAGGTTGGCAACGTTCGGGATTGCTCTCGACGCGTTGAGGAGCGCATCCCACACGGATTGCTCAACCGTGGCGATGTCAGGGACTGCCGCGTCCTTAGCGCTCGCGAAGAGGAACGCTGCCATCTGCTCGGCTGTCCAGGCTTCGTCCTGCGCATTGACGACCTGAACGAGAACGTCGCGCGACAGGCAGCTCGCGGCTGTGTGCTCATCACTCCCGACCAACTCGAGGTAGTCCTCGATGTTCTCGCTGCAGTACTCCCAGACCACCGGCTCGGTGATGAGGTTGTCCGAGGAGATTGGCTCCTCGTTCGGAACCGACGCTGCAGCCCTTAGGTTGTCAGCAGTCAGCTCGTATCGCTTCGCGTCCACCACGAGCCTCTGAAGTTCGGGTGAGAGCGCTCGAAGGTTCGGGATGCTCGGGACCGCTTCTGATAAGAACGCGAAGAGGGTCACCGCGGACGCAGTGTCCTGCGTCTCTCGGAACGCGGGGATGTCCGAATGGAGACGTGCGAGAAGCGCCCGTGCCGCATCATCCACCTCGAAGTCCTGAACGTCGCCCGCGCTCAGAAGCGCAGCGTGTAGCAGGCGTAGGTTCGTCTGATCAGCATCAATCGTCTCCTCCGAGCCGATGAAGCTGAAGAGCCCTGGCCAGGGTTTGGCCGCCAGTCGCGAGACCAGCACCTCATCGCGGGTTCCCGAACGGTTGAAGTAGGTCTTCAGGAACTGGTGTCCCTCTGCGTTGTTCGGTCGAGCCAGGAACTCGACGAGGCTATCCGACAACGCCGGATCTCTACCCATGAGATGGTCGACGATGTCGATGTTGAGAGCGCTCCGGGTGCGCAGGAAGTCGACGGGTGCCTGCGCGAGGACATTCTCCGCAGCGTGGGGAGTCGTGAACTTGAACTCCGAGTCCATCTCGTTGGGCCACACGCTATTGCGGAAAAAGTTCGCCACGTCCACGCCCAAGAACTCACCGTAGAAGGTGGTCGAATACTCCGCGTAGAACCGATCGATGTGCCCCCGCTGAACCAGGTCGACTGCGAGCCGCGACGGCAGAGTGTTCTCAGCGATCAAGGCGAAGGTCTCGCCGTTGAGCTTGTACCGGGTGTCGTCGAAGAGTGCTTCGAAGTCAGCGCCGCGGAGCTCGGCTATCTCGGTGTCGATCTCCACAAGTCTCTTCCCATCGGCCTGCGTCGGCTGGTCGCGCCAGGCGGTCGCGTAGTCGATCTCGGGAAACAAGCACGCAAGGCTTACGCGGTCCAGCGCAGACGTGTTCCCGTACCTGGTTTGAGGGTCGAGTCGAACGTTGACCTTCTTCGCACGCGCGACTGCCTTCCACATACGAGGCTCATTGGTTGCCTTAACCGCTAACGAACTACCGTCAAGTGTCACGTCTCCGAGGGTCATGTGTGTTGACCCCAGGAAGACATCAAGCCGCTCACCGAGCTTCGTTGCGAGCTCAAGCTGTCGCTGCCGGTGGGTCTCGCCGCCGGCGAGACTGGCGTGCTCCCGCCGCAACTGCTTGATTGCTGCGTCCACCAGCTCTCGCCGTGCCTTCTCCAGCGCGTCGAGCGCGCTTCCCCGATGAGGGAGAGCCTCGAAATCCGCGAGGTGAAAGTTCTTGTAGACGAGGAGCGCGAACAGGCGATCGGCAGTCAGCCCAGGAGCGCGCTTGGCATCATCGATCCACAGCATGCGCTCGGCGTAGACGACGAACTCGTTGCCAATATTGATCATCAAACGCATGTCCGTCGTGTGGCGCGCCACGATGTCGATGAGGCCTCGGTCGACCTTCGCGCTTTCCTCCTCTGGAAGCATTAGCTTCTCGAGTTCTTTCACCAAGTGGTCGCGTGCGTTGCTGTGCGACAGGAAAGGCACTACCGGGATGACGATCTCGAAGAACTTCGTTCGGTTCGCGCGCTCCACTGCTTCAGCCGCGGCATCCTTCTTCTCCTGCGTCCTCGCGTCGGACCTGTCGGGAGCCGCATCGGTTTCATGGATCTCGGCGTCGTCCTTCTTCGGCTGTTCGTCACCAAGCTTCTCGAACAGGCTGTCTTTGATCGCGTAGACGAACCTCAGCGGCCGTTCCGAGCGCTTGCTCCAGTGAGCGGAGGTGTTGACCAGGGTGTTCAGTTCGCGCAGGGAGTCGAAGATCCGTGGGTCATCGAACCGATCGAGGTCCTCGAAGACAACGATGTCCGGCTCGGTAGCCTCGAAGAACGTGATCAACTCATCGAGATACTTGTCAAAGAAGGAGTCTGTCTTGCCCTCGAGTGAGAGCGACGCGCCCCCGGCCGACACCTGGGCTACCACGCGATTACCGACGTACCGACGTGCGACCAGCAGGATCGCGAAGACCAGCGTGGAGAACACGATCATCGGCCACAAAAAGTCGTCGGTCCCGAACGCCTCCTTGTCGGGGCGCACGCCGAACAGCCAGAGCAGACCAACGAGAATCGCCGTGGCGGCAAGCGCTTCGAGACCAGCCCGCCACCACGGCAGCTCGGGTGCCCGCGCGAACTCTGAACTGCGGACCTTGCCTGGCTTGGCCCGGTAGACCAACTGCTTGACCAGCTCCTTCTGGATCCGGTTCGTCAGGTCCTCGCCCTTATCGGGTCCGAGCGTGTTGATGCTGATGCGCAGGACTCTCTTGGGCGTGTGACGAGTCCGCCGGAGCTTTTGCCCGACGCGCCACCCCTTGGACGTCGGGCGCTGCGGGGTCTCCTCCTGCCCCCTGATGAACTCATCGAGGATGCTCGACTTGCCGGCTCCGTAGCGACCGGTGAGAGCGATGTTCTTGTTCCGGGTATCGGTCACGGCTGCGTTGAGCCGGGAAACATAGGTCTTGTGGTGATCCTCGACGTACTCCGGGGCAAGCGATCGCAGCTCTATGTCTGTCACTCTGTTTCGACCTCCTGCTCGATCACTAATACTCGGGTGCGACACAGGCTGAAAGTCCCGATGACCCACGACACGCTTGCCCTGACCTCGACGACCAAGAGAGATGAGCCACTTCACACAGGACGGCCGTGGCCTCCCCACGAGGGGATGACAAGTCGTCCTGCTCTCGCCCGGGGGACCTCGTCTTCGAGCACCATAGTGCTTGTTAGCACCTGGGGCGCTCATCCATCGAGACCACGCGAATACACAGATCTTCCGCTACGCACCTCTAGTGAGAACAATGTCTGGCTCGAACTGCGCCGTGCTCGTCACGCTCGTGATGCTCGGGGGAGCCCTGCTGCGCCTGCCCCGGCTCGTGCGGGCGGCACTGGCCGTGGGCGTGCTCGTGGCCTTCGTCGTGCTCGTCACCCCCGAGCCGAGCATCGTCCGGGCGACGGTCATGGCCGTGATCGTCCTCGTCCACCTCGCCGTCGCCCGGCCGATCGCGGGCGTGCCGGTCGTCGCCCTGGCGGTGACCGGCCTGCTCGTCGTCGACCCGTGGCTGGCCCGCGACCTCGCCTTCGTCCTGTCGGTGCTCGCCACCACCGGGCTGGTCGTGCTGGGCGGACCGCTGACCGTCCTGCTCGCCCGGCTCGTGCCCGAGCCCGTGGCGGCGGCCCTCGCCGTGCCGGCGGCGGCCCAGCTCGCCTGTCAACCCGTCCTGTTGGCCCTCGAACCGACCATCGCCCTGCACGGCGTGCCCACCAACGTGCTGGCCGGGCCCGCGGCCCCGCTGGCGACCGTGGGCGGGCTGGTCGTCTGCGTGCTCGCCCCGTGGGCACCCGGTGCGGCAGGCGTCGTCGCCGGGGTCTCGTGGCTGCCGGCGTCGTGGGTGGCCGCCGTGGCGCGCGCGGCGGCGACCTGGCCGGTGACCCGGGTCGACTGGAGCCCGTCGGGGCTCGGGGTCGCCGCGCTCGTCGGGCTGACCGCGCTGATCGTCGTGGCGCTCGTCGCCCGGGCCCGCGGCCGCACGAGGGCGGTCACGGCGGCGCTGCTCGTCGCCGTCGTGACCGTGACGGCGGGCGTGGTGGCCGGGCGCACCCTGGTGACCCGCGCCTCCGTGCCCGACGACTGGGTCGTCGCCCAGTGCGACGTGGGCCAGGGCGACGCCGTGCTCGTGCGCAGCGGCCCGGCCGTCGCGTTGATCGACGTGGGCGACGACGAGGCCGCCCTGCGCCGGTGCCTCTCGACCTTCGGGGTCGGACGCGTCGACCTGCTCGTGCTGACCCACTTCGACCGCGACCACGTCGGGGCGGTCGACGCGGTCGTCGGCCGCGTGGGCACCGTCCTCGTCGGCCCGACCGGTCGGTCGGACGACGCGGCCGTCGTCACGGCGCTGGCCGACGCCGGCGCCGACGTCCAGGAGGCGCGGGCCGGCACCCGAGGACGCCTCGGCGAGCTCACGTGGCGGCTGCTCTGGCCGCCGCCCGAGACGCCTGCCGGCAACGACGCCAGCCTGGTGCTGCGCGTCGACCCCGGCCCCGGCTGCTCGATGGGGTGCCTGTCGCTGCTCGACTTGGGCGATCTCGGCGAGACCGCCCAGCGGCGCTTGGTCGCGTGGTCCGAGGCCGACGACGCAGACGCGCTCGCCCGGGTGGACGTCGTCAAGGTCTCGCACCACGGTTCGGCCGACCAGCTCGCCGGGCTCTACGAGCGGGTGGCGGCGCGGGTCGGACTCATCGGGGTCGGGGCGGACAACTCGTACGGGCACCCGACCGACACCGCCCTCGAGACGGTGCGGGCGGCCGGAGGCGTCGTCGTCCGCAGCGACGAGGCGGGCGAGGCCGCGGTCGTGCCCGTCGTCGGGGCCGACGGGGTGATCGGCCTCCGTGTGTGGAGCGAGCACGCGTCCCCTCGTGCCGAGGCCGGTTCGTCGGCCGGGTCGGCGGGGTCGGTGGGGTCCTCTAGCATCGGAGGAGGCGCAGCGGGCCGCGCGCCCGTGGGACGACGTCCGAGAGGCAGCATGGCAGCGCGAGCGAGCGGCAGGACCGCCAAGAAGTCGACGGTCGCGATCGACCAGGTCGGGTGGGACCGCATCCGGCCCGCGTCGGTCGTACTGGTCAGCGGGCCCGAGCAGTTCCTCGCCGACCGGGCCACGCGTCAACTGCGCGACCAGCTCGCCGCCGAAGACCCGAGCCTCGAGGTGCACGACCTCGAGGCCGACCACTACCAGCCCGGTGAGCTCGTCACCCTGGCCAGCCCGTCGCTCTTCGCCGAGCCGCGCCTCATCCGGGTCTCGAACGTCGAGAAGTGCACCGACGCGTTCCTGACCGAGACCATCCGCTACCTCGAGACCCCCGCCGACGACACGACCGTCGTGCTGCGTCACGGTGGCGGCGTCCGGGGCAAGAAGCTGCTGGACGCGATCCGCGGCGGCACGGGCGGCGGCCTCGAGGTCGTCTGCGCCGAACTCAAGAAAGACACCGAGAAGCTCGAGTTCGCGGCCGCCGAGTTCTCCGCCGAACGTCGGCGCATCTCGCAGGGGGCCCTGCGGGCGCTCGTCACGGCCTTCAACGACGACCTGGCCGAGCTCGCCAGCGCCTGCCAGCAGTTGATCAGCGACGCCGCGGCCGAGATCACCGAGGCCACCGTCGAGAAGTACTACTCGGGGCGGGTCGAGACGAACGCCTTCAAGGTGGCCGACGCGGCCATCGCCGGTCAGCAGGGCCAGGCGCTCGTCCTGCTGCGACACGCGCTCTCGACCGGGGCCGACCCCGTCCCGGTCGTGGCCGCCTTCGCGATGAAGATCCGGACGATGGCCAAGCTGCAGGGCTCGTACGGCGGCTCCGGCCAGCTCGCGTCACGCTTCGGGCTCGCCCCGTGGCAGGTCGAGCGGGCGCAACGCGACCTGCGCGGCTGGTCAGAAGAGGGGCTGGGCCGGTGCATCGAGGTGCTCGCCGAGACCGACGCCGCGGTCAAGGGTGCCGAGCGCGACCCGGTCTACGCGCTCGAGCGCATGGTGACGATGATCTCGACGCGGGGCTCCCTGCTGTCGTGACCCGCGCCTCCTGACCCGCTCGGCCGCCTCTCGGCCCGGTGGCGGCGACCCCCGCGGCAGGGACGACGAAGGCCCCGTCTCGATCGAGACGGGGCCTTCGTCGTCGAGCCCGAGGGCCCGGGGGAGGGGCCTAGAGGGCGCCGACCTGCTTCGCGATGGACGACTTGCGGTTGGCGGCCTGGTTCTGGTGGATGACACCCTTGCTGGCGGCCTTGTCGAGCTTCTTCGACGCGAGGAGCAGGGCCGAGGTGGCCTTGTCCTTGTCGCCGGCGGCGATGGCCTCGCGGGTGGCGCGGACGGCGGTCTTGAGCTCGCTCTTGACGGCGCGGTTGCGGTCCTGGGCCTTCTTGTTGGTGCCGATGCGCTTGATCTGCGACTTGATGTTTGCCACGTGAACTACTTTCTGGATTCTGTGTCTCGGACGGATGTGCGCCAGCCGAGCGTCCGACCGACGTGAATCGGTCGACCCGGTGCTGCCGCCGGTGATGGCCACCGGAGCGGCTCTCGGCTGCGATCGCGTTCCGCCACTGCAGACGTAACGCGCAAGCCAACAGGCAACGTTACCAGCAGCAGGCCGCACTCTCAACGAGCGCCGTGCCGACGGCGTGCCGTGTCGCCCGTAGTACCGTGCCGTCATGCCCCAGCTCGCTCCCCACATGACCACCGTGCCCGCGTCGGGCATCCGTCGCGTGTTCGAGATCGCGGCACAGCTGGACGACGTCGACATGCTCGTCGTGGGTGAGCCCGACGTCCCCGTGGCCCGGCACATCGCCGACGCCGCCCGACGGGCCTGGGCCGACGACCGCACCGACTACACGCCGAACGGCGGCATCCCCGCCCTCCGCGAGGCCCTCGTGGCGAAGCTCGCGCGCGAGAACGACGTCCACGTCGACCTCGAACAGGTCTGGGTCACCGTGGGCGGCACGCAGGCGCTGCACCAGACCATGGGGCTGTTGCTGGCCGCGGGCGACGAGGTCCTCGTGCCCGACCCCGGCTACACGACGTTCACGATGAACGCGCACATGCTCGACGCCGTGCCCGTGCCCTACACGCTGACGCCGGCGCAGGGGTTCCATCCCGACCTCGACGAGCTCGAACGCCTCGTCGGTGATCGCACCCGGGTCCTGGTGGTCAACAGCCCGTCGAACCCGCTCGGCGTCGTCTATCCCGAAGAGACCTTGCGGCGGCTGCTCGAATTCGCGCGCCGCCACGACCTCTGGGTCGTCAGCGACGAGGTCTACGAGTACTTCACCTACGGCCCGAAGCACGTCAGCCTCGCCTCGCTCGACGCCGACGACCGGGTGTTCAGCGTGTTCTCGCTGAGCAAGACCTACGCCATGACCGGCGTGCGGGTCGGTTACCTCGTGACCCCGAAGGGGCTCTCCGAGACCATGCGCACCGTGCAGGAGGCCGCGATCAGCTGCGTCGCCGAACCCGACCAGCACGCCGCCCTGGCCGCGATCGTCGGCGACCACCAGCCCGTGGCCGACGCCCGCGAGCACTACCGTCGCAACCTCGAGCTCGCGACGACGCTGCTCGACGAGCGGGGCATCCGGTACCTCGAGCCCACCGGCGCCTTCTACCTCTGGATCGACATGGGCCACGCCACCCGGGGCGACGTCGCCGGGTGGGCCGAACGGTTCCTGCTGACGCACCGGGTCGCGGTCGCGCCGGGCAGCGCCTTCGGCCGGAGCGGCGAGGGGTGGATCCGGGTCTGCCTCGCCTCGTCGCCCGAGGTGATCACCCGGGGGCTCGGCAAGCTCCCGGCTCCGGGCGACCCCCGCCGAGATCCGGGGGTCAGCCCCCTGGGTCCCGCGTCGGGCCGTTCCTAGGCTCGGAACATGACGAACCGACCCGTCCACGCCACCGTCCCGACCACCGTCCGCTCGCCCCTGGCCGTCTGGAGTCTCGTCCTCGGCCTCGCCTCGATCGGCTTCGGCTTCACCTTCGTCGTCCCGATCGCCGGCCTCGTCCTCGGCGTCCTGTCGCGTCGTCGCGAGCCCGAGGGTCGCACGATGGCCCTCGTCGGCATCGTGTCGTCCGTCGTGATGCTCGCCGGCACCCTCGTCGCCCTCGCGATCGGCGTCGCCGTCGTCGGTGGGGCCGGCCTGCTCGCGCTGATCCCCGGCACCGCGGGCTGACCCACGGGGCCAGGCCCGCGCCTCCCGCCCGTGCCGCGCCTCCCGCCGGCCCGCGCCTCCCGCCGGCCCGCGCCACCCGCCCGCGCCGCGCGTCCGGCCCCGGGGCCGACGCACGGTGCGTCGGCAATTCCCCCTCGCCGTCACGACGGGCGGGTGGGACCGAGGAGGCGCGGTGCCGGTGGTCACACCCGGCAGGAGTCGCCGACGCCCCACCCCGCACGGCGCGCCGTCCGATCCGACCCCCCGGCATGGGAGAATCGAGCGGTACCCCCGCCCACCACCCCAGAGGATCGTGTGAGTCCCCAAGCAACCCGCGCACTCGAGCCGGCGTCGACCGAGCCCGAGTCCCTCCGCAACTTCTGCATCATTGCGCACATCGACCACGGCAAGTCGACCCTCGCCGACCGCATGCTCGGCATCACCGGCGTCGTCGAGTCGCGGGCGATGCGGGCGCAGTACCTCGACCGCATGGACATCGAGCGCGAGCGCGGCATCACGATCAAGAGCCAGGCCGTCCGCATGCCGTGGGAGCGCAACGGCGAGACCTTCGCGCTCAACATGATCGACACCCCCGGGCACGTCGACTTCAGCTACGAGGTCTCCCGGTCGCTCGCCGCCTGCGAGGGGGCGATCCTGCTGGTCGACGCGGCCCAGGGCATCGAGGCCCAGACGCTGGCGAACCTCTACCTCGCGCTCGAGAACGACCTCGAGATCATCCCGGTGCTCAACAAGATCGACCTGCCCGCGGCCGACCCCGACAAGTACGCCGCCGAGCTCGCGGGCCTGATCGGCGGCGACCCCGCCGACGTGCTGCGGGTCAGCGGCAAGACCGGCATGGGCGTCGAGGACCTGCTCGACCGGGTGGTCGACCGCATCCCGTCGCCCGTCGGCGTGAAGGACGCCTCGCCCCGCGCGATGATCTTCGACTCGGTCTACGACAGCTACCGCGGCGTCGTCACCTACATCCGCATGATCGACGGCACGCTGCACCCGCGCGAGAAGGTGCAGATGATGTCGACCAAGTCGACGCACGAGATCCTCGAGATCGGCGTCTCGTCGCCCGAGCCCGTGCCCAGCCAGGGGCTGTCGGTGGGCGAGGTCGGCTACCTCATCACCGGCGTGAAGGACGTGCGCCTCTCGAAGGTCGGCGACACCGTCACGACGTCGGCCAAGCCCGCGACCGAGGCGCTGAGCGGCTACACCGAGCCCCTGCCGATGGTCTTCTCGGGTCTGTACCCGATCGACGGCAGCGACTACCCCGACCTGCGTGAGGCCCTCGACAAGCTCAAGCTGTCCGACGCGGCGCTGGTCTACGAACCCGAGACCTCGGTCGCCCTGGGCTTCGGGTTCCGCTGCGGGTTCCTCGGGCTGCTGCACCTCGAGATCGTCACCGAGCGTCTCGAGCGCGAGTTCGGCCTCGACCTCATCACGACGGCGCCGAGCGTCGTCTACGAGGTCACGACCGAAGACAAGAAGACCGTGACGGTGACGAACCCGAGCGAGTTCCCGGGCGGCAAGATCGCCAGCGTGAGCGAGCCCATGGTCAAGGCGGGCATCCTCGCGCCGAAGGACTACGTCGGCGTGATCATGGAGCTCTGCCAGCAGCGCCGTGGCACGCTGCTCGGCATGGAGTACCTCGGCGAGGACCGGGTCGAGATCCGCTACGCGATGCCGCTCGGCGAGATCGTCTTCGACTTCTTCGACAGCCTCAAGTCGAAGACGGCGGGTTACGCCAGCCTCGACTACGAGCCCATGGGCGACCAGGAGGCCGACCTGGTGAAGGTCGACATCCTGCTGCAGGGCGAGCAGGTCGACGCGTTCAGCGCGATCGTGCACCGCGACAAGGCCTACGCCTACGGCGTGCTGATGACCGGCCGACTGCGCGAGCTCATCCCCAGGCAACAGTTCGAGGTGCCCATCCAGGCCGCCATCGGTGCCCGCATCATCGCCCGCGAGAGCATCCGCGCCATGCGCAAGGACGTCCTCGCCAAGTGCTACGGCGGTGACATCTCGCGCAAGCGCAAGCTGCTCGAGAAGCAGAAAGAGGGCAAGAAGCGCATGAAGACCATCGGCCGGGTCGACGTGCCCCAAGAGGCCTTCATCGCCGCGCTGAGCGGTGACGTCGAGAAGAAGGACAAGAAGTAGGCCATGCGCCGAGCCACCCACACCGAGACCCGCACGACCTACGGCGAGGTCGGGGCCACGCAGGCTCCCGACCTGATGCAGTACCCGCCGAAGGGGTTCAAGCCGGCCGAGTACCGGGCCCGCGTCGGTCACGGCGACGCCCGGTTCGCCGCGGCGTGGATCGCCACCATGACCTGGCAGATCCAGGAGCGCAGCGGCATCAGCGTCCGCGTCGACAGCGTGCCCTCGGCCGACGAGAGCGAGTACACGCCCGTGCAGTTCGACGAGCACGGCCAACCGGTCGACGCGGCCGAGTGGGCGGCCGCCCGTGACGAGTCGCGCTACGCGCCGGACGGCACGCCGTTCCTGACGGCGGGCACGACGGCCACGCTCGGCATCGAGGCGTACGGTCGCACGGTCGAGGCGCCGGTGCGCGTCGTCTACGTGATCGACGAACCGAGGCGCAAGGGCTTCGCCTACGGCACCCTCGACGGGCACCCCGAGTGCGGCGAGGAGTCCTGGATCGTCGACCAGACCGACGACGGCTCGGTCTGGCTGTCGATCCGGTCGTTCTCGAAGCCGTCGAGCGCGAAGTGGCGCCTCGTGGCGCCGTTCCTCCGACGTACCCAGGCGCAGTACACGAAGCGGTACCTCCGGGCGCTCAGCCTCAACGAGAAGGGCGAGCAGACGGACGAGGTCGTCGTGGTCGAGGACACCGAGGCCGGGGTCGGCGACCCGCGCGGCGACGAGCGGCCCCCGACCGGGCCGCGCGGCGACGCCGCCGGGACCGGCGCCTGACGGTGCCCGGAGCCCTTCCCCTCGGCGACCCCGCACCGGTCGACGGTCGCCTGCCCGAGAGCGTCGCCGTCGGTGCCGACGCCCGCCACTTCGGCGTCTACCTGCACGTCCCGTTCTGCCGGGTGCGCTGCGGGTACTGCGACTTCAACACCTACACCGGCGACGAGCTGCGGGGCGCCCGTCGCGACGACTACGCCGGGCAGGCCGTCGCCGAGATCGAACTCGGGGGCCGGGTGCTCCGCGAGGCGGGGCTGCCACGGCGGAGCGCCTCCTCGGTGTTCTTCGGCGGGGGCACCCCGACGATGCTGCCGTCGGGCGACCTCGCGTCGATGCTGCACGCGACGGTCGACACCTGGGGGCTCGAGCCGGGCGCCGAGGTGACGACCGAGGCGAACCCCGACTCGGTCGACGCGCTCTACCTGCAGCAGCTCGCCGACGCCGGGTTCACGCGCGTCAGCTTCGGCATGCAGTCGGCGGTGCCCAGCGTGCTGGCCACCCTCGAGCGCACGCACGACCCCGAGCGCATCCCGTTCGTCGTCCGCTGGGCGCGGGACGCCGGGCTCGACGTCAGCCTCGACCTCATCTACGGCACGCCCGGCGAGACCCTCGACGACTGGCGCCGGTCGCTCGACGTCGCGCTCGAGCAGCAGCCCGACCACCTGTCCGCCTACTCGCTCATCGTCGAAGAGGGCACGAAGCTCGCCCGCCAGATCAAGCGGGGCGAGGTGGCGACGCCCGACGACGACACCGCCGCCGACATGTACGAGCTCGCCGACGCGCGGCTCGCCGAGGCGGGTTACGACTGGTACGAGGTGAGCAACTGGTCCCGGGGTCTCGAACACCGGTCCCGTCACAACCTGGCCTACTGGCAGGGGCACGACTGGTGGGGCGTCGGACCGGGTGCGCACAGCCACGTCGGCGGGGTGCGCTGGTGGAACGTCAAGCACCCGGCCGCCTACCAGCAGCGCATGGCCGCGGGCGAGTCGCCGGCCGCCGGACGCGAGACCCTCGACGACGAGACGCGCCGCGTCGAGCGCGTCCTGCTCGGCGTGCGCATCCGCGAGGGCCTGCCGACCTCCGAGCTCGACGACGACGGCCGTCAGGCCGTCGCCGGGCTCATCGCCGACGGCTGGGTCGAGGGTCGTCCGGCCCTGCGGGGTCGCGTCGTCCTGACGCGCGAGGGTCGCCTCATGGCCGACGCCGTCGTCCGGCGCCTGCTGCCCGACTGACCGGCCCGCCGCGTCGGGTCCCCGCCGGCCCCGAGGCGCACGTGGGGGAGGCAGGGGCCCGGGGGCGTCGGCCGAGAACACAGGAGGCGCGGGCCGAGAACGCAGGAGGCGCGGCTCCCGGGGGAGTCGCGCCTCGCGTCGTGCCCGTCCGGGCCGGTGGACCGTCTACTTGATGAACTCGATGGTCAGCGGGTACTTGTACCACTGGCCCTTGTTCGCCGCGACGGCGGCGATGATCGAGAAGACGACGACGAGGATCGCCGCGATCAGCGCCAGGAGGCCGCCGATGAGGATGATCGAGAGGATCGCCGAGACCACGTACACGATCGCCATGGTGATCTGGAAGTTCAGCGCGGTCTTGGTGTGCTCGCGGACGAACGGCCCGCGGTCCTTCAACACGAGGTAGCCGACGAGCGCGGGGACGAAGGCGAACAGGATGCCGCCGAGGTGGACGAGGGTCGCCCAGAGCTTCTCGTCCTCGGGGCGCATCGGCTGCACCGGCTGCGGCTGGGAACCGCCTTGCTGGCCGTAGCCTTGCTGGCCGTAGCCGCCCTGCTGGCCGTAGCCCTGGCCGGGCTGCGGGCCGTTCGGCTGGGCGGGAGGGGTGTCGGTCATGGCTGCACCTGTTCCGTGAGTGTCGTGCGGGTCGTCCCCGCCACCCTAGGGCAGGCGGGCGCGGCGCGAGTAGGCCGGGCGACGGAGGTGTCGTACGATTGGCAGTCCGGCACGACGAGTGCCAGGCCCGGTCGCCCGGAGGTGGACGACCCGGGGGGCGTCGAGCGAAGAGAGGTGCGGCATGGTCTCCGAACGCGGTCTCGAAGTGCTGCGCGTCATCGTGCACGACTACGTGGCCTCGCGCGAGCCGGTGGGGTCGAAGTCCATCGTCGAGCGTCACCAGTTCGGCGTCTCGGCCGCGACCATCCGCAACGACATGGCCCTCCTCGAAGAAGAAGAGCTCATCGCCGCCCCGCACACGTCGTCGGGCCGCGTGCCCACCGACAAGGGCTACCGCCTCTTCGTGAACCAGCTCGCCGACCTGCGTCCACTGAGCGCGGCGCAGCGTCAGGCCATCGAGACCTTCCTCGGGGACTCCACCGACCTTGACGAGGTGCTCGGGCGGACGGTCCGGCTGCTGTCGCAGCTGACCAACCAGGTGGCCCTCGTGCAGTACCCGACCTTCTCCCGCGCGCGCGTGCGCCACGTCGAGCTGGTCAGCCTCGGCGACGGCCGCGTCATGACCGTGCTGATCACCGACAGCGGGCAGGTCGAGCAACGGGTGGTCGACATCCGCACGACCGTCGACGAGTCGTTCCTGTCCGAACTGCGGGCCGCGATCAACGCCGTGATCGGCGGTCGTCCCCTCGGCGAGGCGTCCGCCGCCCTCGCCGACCTGCCCGCACGGTTCCGACCCGACCTCGCCGCGGTGGTCGGCGTCGTCGTCGCCAGCCTGACCGAGCAGATCGCCGCGGGGCGCCAGGACCGTCTCGTGATGGCCGGCGCCGCGAACCTCGTGCGCACGGGTGACGACTTCAGCGGCGACCTCTACCCGGTGCTCGAGGCCATCGAAGAGCAGGTGGCCCTCCTGCGGCTCTTCGGCGAGATGCAGCTCGACGCGGTCGACGTGGCCGCGAGCATCGGCCGCGAGAACGCCTCGTTCGGGCTGTCGCAGGCCTCCGTCCTGGCCAGCGGCTACTCGACCCAGGGCAGCGAGGTCGCCAGGCTCGGCGTCCTCGGTCCGATGCGGATGGACTACTCGACCAACATGGCGGCCGTCCGTGCCGTCGCCCGCTACCTGTCGTCGCTGCTCGCCGAGCGGTAGACCACGATCGCGGCCCCGGCCGCCCCACGACCCCACCCCGTCCCGGTTCGCCGGGCCCGGCCCCGCCGGGACACCACCACACCACACCAGAGGCAGACGAGAACAAGTGGCAGATCATTACGACGTCCTCGGAGTCGACCGTCAGGCGACCCCGGAAGAGATCAAGAAGGCGTACCGCAAGCTCGCCCGCGAGCTGCACCCCGACGTCAACCCGAGCCCCGAGGCGTCCGAACGCTTCAAGGACGTCACGCACGCCTACGACGTCCTCAGCGACCCCCAGCAGCGCGAGCGGTACGACCTCGGCCCCCAGCCCGGCTTCGGCGGCGGCGGCGGGAACGCGGCGGGCTTCGGCGACATCTTCGACGCGTTCTTCGGCGGCGGCGGCGGCCAGGGGCAGCGCCAGGGGCCGCGGTCGCGGCGCGAACGGGGACAGGACGCCCTGCTCCGGCTCGAGGTCGACCTCGACGACATCGTCTTCGGCACCCAGCGCGACATCGAGGTCGACACGGCCGTCCTCTGCGACACGTGCAGCGGCTCGTGCTGCGCGCCCGGCACCTCGCCCCAGACCTGCGACATCTGCGGCGGCTCGGGCCAGATCCAGCGCACCGTCCGCTCGCTGCTCGGCAACGTCATGACCTCGAGCCCCTGCGGCACCTGCCGCGGCTACGGCACGGTCATCCCGAACCCCTGCCCCACCTGCCAGGGCCAGGGCCGGGTGCGTGCACGTCGATCCATCCCGATCGACATCCCCGCCGGCGTCGACACCGGGCTGCGGTTGCAGCTGCCCGGTCAGGGCGAGGTCGGCCAGGCCGGCGGACCGAACGGCGACCTGTACCTCGAGGTCAAGGTGCGTCACCACGACACCTACAGTCGCAACGGCGACGACCTGCTGGCGACGCTCGAGGTGCAGATGGCCGACGCCATCCTCGGCACGTCGACCACGCTCACGGGCCTCGACGGCGAGATCGAGGTCGAGATCAAGCCCGGCACGCAGAGCGCCGACATCATCACCGTGAAGGACCGTGGCATCACGCGGCTGCGGGGCACCGGACGCGGCGACCTCAAGATCGGCGTGCAGGTCGTCACCCCGACGAAGCTCAGCCACAAGGAGCGCGAACTGATCGAGAAGTTCGCCTCCGGTCGACGGTCGCCGGCACCCGAGCTGTCGCACTTCCAGCAGGGTCTGTTCGGCAAGCTGCGCGATCGCTTCCTGAACTTCTGACCGTGGCGCACTTCTACCTGGTCGACGGGCTGACCGACGCCGAGGCGGGGTCGACCGTCGAGGTGACCGGTTCCGAGGCGCGACACGCGGTCACGGTCAGCCGCGTCCGGGTGGGCGAGGCGCTGACCCTCGGCAACGCCCGGGGGCTGGTCGTGCAGGGCGAGGTGGTCGAGGCGGCACCCGACCGTCTCGTGCTCCTCGCGACGCGGGTGGTGCGCCACGACCGTCCGTCGACCCGCCTCGTCCTCGCCCAGGCCCTGGCCAAGGGCGATCGCGACGAGCTCGCCGTGCAGGCGGCGACCGAGCTCGGCGTGGACGAGATCGTCCCGTGGGCGGCTGCGCGGAGCGTCTCCCGCTGGGAAGGCCCCAAGGTCGCCAAGGGGCTGACCCGGTGGTCGTCGATCGTCCGCGAGGCGACCAAGCAGTCCATCCGTCCGTGGGCACCCGAGGTGACGGGGCTCGCGACGACGAAGGCCCTGGCCGCGCGCGCCTCCCGCGATCTCGTCCTCGTGCTCGAACCGTCGGCCGAGCAGGCGCTGACGGCCGTCGACCTGACCGCAGGAGGCGCGGTGCCCGACCGGGTCGTCGTGGTCGTCGGCCCCGAGGGTGGGGTGTCGCCCGCCGAACTGCTCCTGCTCGCCGAGGCGGGCGCCCGCCCGGTCCGCCTCGGGGACGCCGTGTTGCGCACCTCGACGGCGGGGCCGGCCGCCCTGTCGGTGCTGAGCGCGCGCCTGGGTCGGTGGTGAGCCACGGGCTGGTGGGCCACCGGAGGTCGCTGTCGGAGGTCGTCGCTACGATGGGCAGCATGTCAGAGCCCACCGTCTTCAGCCGCATCGTGGCGCGAGAGATCCCCGCCGACATCGTGTTCGAGAGCGACACGGTCGTCGCGTTCCGCGACATCGCTCCTCAGGCGCCCGTCCACCTGCTCGTCGTGCCCAAGACCGAGGCGTACCGTGACGTGGTCGAACTCGCCGCCGGCGACCCGGCGCTGCTGGCCGAGATGGTCGCGACGGCGTCGCGGCTCGCCGCCGACCCGGCCGTCTTCGGGGAACACTCCGGGGCCGAGTTCCGTTTGATCTTCAACACCGGCGCATCCGCCGGCCAGACCGTGTTCCACGTGCACGCCCACGTGCTCGGCGGACCCCTCCAGGAAGGCACCCTTGCCCACTAGCGACACGAACGCCACCGGCCCCTCGACGTCGTCGGGCGACGACGTCCGACGCGTCGACGTCACCGTCGACGGCGTCGCCATGGTCCAGCTGCTGGGCCCGCAAGACCGACTGCTGCGCGCGGTCGAGAAGCAGTACCCCGAGGTCCGCGTCCTCGTCCGGGGCAACGAGGTCACCCTCGAGGGCCCTTCGGGCGACGTCCGCCGGGCCGAGGGGCTCGTGGCCGAGCTCGTCTCGATGGTCCGCGGCGGCCACGACCTGGGGCCCGCCGAGGTCGCGACGTCGGCCAGGCTGCTCGACTCGGGCCAGGGCAGCCCCTCCGAGGTCTTCGGCCAGCCGATCGTCACGAGCCGGGGCAAGGGCGTGCGCGCCAAGACGGCGGGTCAGAAAGAATACGTCGACGCGATCGACCGGCACACGATCACCTTCGGCATCGGCCCTGCCGGCACGGGCAAGACCTACCTCGCGATGGCCAAGGCGGTCCAGGCGCTCCAACGGCGCGAGGTCCAGCGCATCATCCTCACCCGACCCGCGGTCGAGGCGGGCGAGAGGCTCGGCTTCCTGCCGGGCACGCTGACCGACAAGATCGACCCCTACCTCCGGCCGTTGTACGACGCGCTGAACGAGATGATGGACCCCGAGATCGTCCCCAAGCTGCTCGCCGCGGGCACGGTCGAGGTGGCACCGCTGGCCTACATGCGCGGACGCACGCTCAACGACGCCTTCGTGGTGCTCGACGAGGCCCAGAACACGACGCCCGAACAGATGAAGATGTTCCTGACCCGCCTCGGCTTCGGCTCGCGCATGGTCGTCACGGGTGACGTCACCCAGGTCGACCTGCCGACCGGGGCGAGCGGCCTGCAGCTCGTCACGACGGTCCTCGGCGACATCGACGACATCCACTTCGCCCGCCTGACCAGCGACGACGTGGTGCGCCACACGCTCGTCGGTCGCATCGTCGACGCCTACACGACCTACGACGCCGAACGTCAGGCACAACAGCACCGACGCCACGAGGCCGCGCAGGCCCTGGCCGAGGGCACCGATCGTGCCGAGCGTCGGGCCGGCGTGCCGCGTGACCGCCTGCCCAAGAGAGGAACCCGGTGAGCATCGAGGTCGCCAACGAATCCGCCGTCGAGGTCGACGAGGCCACGATCCAGCGCCTGGCCACGTTCGCCCTCGACCAGATGCACGTGCACCCCGAGGCCGAGTTGGCCGTCGTGTTCGTGGACGAGGCCGCGATGGAGCAGCTGCACGTGCAGTGGATGGACGAGCCCGGCCCGACCGACGTGCTGAGCTTCCCCATGGACGAGCTGCGTCCGGGCACCGAGGACGAACCGACTCCCGCCGGCCTGCTCGGCGACATCGTCGTCTGTCCTCAGGTCGCCGTGGCGCAGGCCGCCACGGCGGGGCACAGCCCCCTCGACGAGATGCTGCTGCTCACCTGCCACGGCATCCTGCACCTCCTCGGGTTCGACCACGCCGAGCCCGACGACGAACGCGAGATGTTCGGCCTGCAGCGCGAGATCCTCGCGGCCTTCGCCGCGGCCGACGCGAGCCGGTGACGCCGTGATGGTCACGGTCTTCGTCGTCGTGGCGATCTTCCTGGTGGTCTTCGGCGGTCTCCTGGCCGCCGCCGACTCCGCGCTGGGCGTCCTCAGCCGTCAAGACCTGCTCGACGAGGCCGACGACGACCCCCGTCACGCCACGGCGCTGACCGCGATCGCGGCCGACGTCGGGGCCCACGTCAACGCCGTCAACTTCGTCCGCATCCTGGCCGAGACCTCGGCGGCCGTGCTGGTGTCGCTGTCGTTCGCCTTCTCGGTCGAACCGTGGTGGCTGGCGTTGCTGTTGTCGGCCCTCATCATGACCGTCGTCTCGTTCGTGCTGGTCGGCTCCAGCCCGCGCAGCGTCGGTCGCGCCCACGCCAGGGGGCTGGTGCGGCTGACCTCCGGTCTCGTGCGCCTCGTGCGCGTCGTCCTGGGCCCGTTGGCCGACGCCCTCGTCGCGATCGGCAACCGGGTGACCCCGGGGCGGCCCCGCAGCGCGTCCTTCTCGTCCGAGGAGCAGCTGCTCAGCATGGTCGACGAGGCGACCGAGCTCGACGTCCTCGAAGAGGACGACCGCGAGCTCATCCACTCCATCTTCGAGTTCAGCGACACCGTCGTCCGAGAGGTCATGGTGCCTCGCACCGACATGGTCACCCTCGACGCGACCGCCTCGGTGGGGGCGGCCATGAGCCTCTTCCTCGGGCGTGGCGTCTCGCGGGTGCCCGTCGTCGGCCGCGACTCCGACGACGTCGTCGGCATCGTGTACCTGCGCGACCTCGCCCGGCGGCTCCACGAGCACACCGGCGACGACTCGGCCCCCGTGACGACCCTCGCGCGCCCGGCCGTCTTCGTGCCCGAGTCCAAGAAGGCCGACGACGCCCTGCGCCAGATGCAGCTCGACAAGAACCACCTGGCCATGGTCGTCGACGAGTACGGCGGCATCGCCGGGCTCGTCACCCTCGAAGACCTCATCGAAGAGCTGGTCGGTGACATCAGCGACGAGTACGACCGCGAGGTCGCGCCGCACAGGGAGGTCTCGTCCGGGGTCTTCCGGGTCAGCGCGCGCCTGCCCGTCGACGAGCTCGGCGACCTCTTCGGCCTCGAGCTCGACGACGACGACGTCGACTCGGTGGGCGGACTGCTCACGAAGGTCCTGGGTCGACTGCCCGAGCAGGGCTCCGTCGCCCGCGTCTCGGGCCTCGTCCTCACCGCCGACCGCACCGAGGGGCGTCGTCACGACCTGCAGACCGTGCTCGTCGAGCGCGATCCCGACCTCGTCGACGCGCAGGCCGCGTTCGTCGAGGGCTCGCGCGACGACTGACCCCGGGGCCCGACGCCACACGTCGTCCCCACCCGACCCACCCCGTCAACGAAAGGCCCCCATGTCGACCACCGGAGACGACCCCACCCTCTCGGCCGCGCCTCCTCGGGGGTCGACCTACCGCGCGGGCTTCGTCTCGTTCGTCGGTCGACCCAACGTCGGCAAGTCGACCCTGACGAACGCGCTCGTCGGCGAGAAGGTCGCCATCACGTCGTCGAAGCCGCAGACGACCCGTCGGGCGATCCGCGGCATCGTGCACCAGGCGACGGGACAACTGGTGCTCGTCGACACGCCGGGCATGCACCGCCCACGCACCCTGCTCGGCGAACGGCTCAACGACATCGTCCAGACCACGCTCGGCGACGTCGACGTGATCGGGTTCTGCGTGCCGGCAGACGAGAAGCTGGGCCCGGGCGACCGCTTCATCAACGAACAGCTCGACCAGTACCCACGAGCTAAGAAGGTCGCCATCGTCACGAAGACCGATGCGACCTCGCGGCCCGCCGTCGCCGAGCAGTTGCTCGCGGTCAGCCGCCTGCGCGACTGGGAGGCCATCATCCCGTTGTCCGCGGTCAGCGACGTGCAGCTCGACGTGCTCACCGCCGAACTCATCAAGCTGATGCCGGTGTCGCAGCCGCTCTACCCGTCCGACGCCGTGACCGAAGAGGGCCTGACCGACCGGGTGGCCGAGTACGTGCGCGAGGCCGCGCTCGAGGGCGTCCAGGACGAGTTGCCGCACTCGCTCGCGGTGACCATCGACGACATGGTCGAGCGCGACGACAAGGACCTCCTCGAGATCTACGCCAACCTCTTCGTCGAACGCGACAGCCAGAAGGCGATCGTGATCGGCAAGGGCGGCCAGCGCCTCCGCGAGGTCGGCGAACGCGCCCGCGCCCAGATCGAACCGCTCGTCGGAAAACAGGTCTTCCTGTCGATCCGGGTCAAGGTGGCGAAGGACTGGCAGCGCGACCCCAAGCAGCTCGGGCGCCTCGGATTCTGACCGTCGACACGACCGGCGCGACCGGCACGACCGATCCCGTCGGGTCGGCGAGGGGCGCCCGAGGCGTCCGGGCCGTCCGTCGTCCCTCCGGATGATCGTGGTGGTCCCCAGGTCGTCCGCGCGCTGCGGCGGGCCCCGGTCCACCGCGGCACGTCGTACGGTTGTCGGGTGATCTTCCGCCGCCTCGCCCCGTACCAGGTCGCCGTCGACCTGACGGCGGCACTGGTCCTCGGCGTGGTCGGCCTGCTGCTGACCGACGGTGTGGTCACGACCCCCTTCGTCGTGTTGGGCATGACGGTCACCTTCGCGCTGCGTCGCCTGTCGCCGGGGCTGGCCTTGACCCTCGCCTGGTTGGTCGCGGCCTCGCAGATGGCGACGGGCGCCGCACCCGGCGTCACGAACCTCGCGATCTGCGCGGTGCTGTACTCGACGGCCGCCTACGGCAGCGACCGGGTGAAGTGGACGGGGCTCGTCTCGGTCGGGGCCGGGGCCCTGCTCGGCACGTTCTACCTGTCGTACGTGCAGCAGAGTCTCTTCGGGGTCGACTACGACATCTACGCGGTCACCGACGTCGTCCGCCTCCTGCTGCAGGTGGGCATCACGCTGCTGGGCTTCCTCGCCCTCCTCGGGTTGCCCTGGGCAGGGGGACTCCTGGCCCGCCAGCGGTGGTCCGAGCGACTCAGCCGCGAGGCGCGCCTCATCGCCGAGCGCGAGACCGCGCGGGCCGAGAACGACGCCGCGCGGGCCGAGCGCGAGGCGGCCCGGGCCGAGCGCGACATCGCGGTCGAGCAGGAGCGCAACCGGATCGCCCGCGACATGCACGACGTGGTCGCCCACTCGCTGGCGGTCGTCATCGCCCAGGCCGACGGGGCACGCTACGCCGCCCGCGTCGACCCGACGTCCGTCGACGGGGCCCTGACCACCATCGCCACGACGGCACGGGAGGCGCTCGGCGACGTCCGCGTGCTGCTCGGGCAGTTGCGGCACAGCCAGGGCGAGGCACCCCAGCCCGCCCTCGGCGACCTCGACCGTCTGCTCGAGCAGATGCGCGGCTCGGGCTTGAGCGTCGACCTCCGGGTGACCGGCGAACCCCAGGTGCTCGGGACGAACCGACAGCTCGCGGTCTTCCGCATCGTGCAGGAGAGCCTCACGAACGTCCTCCGTCACGGGGCCGCCGACCATCCCGTCGACCTGCACTTCGACTGGCGGTACGAGGCCCTGCACCTGCTGATCTCGAACGTCGTCCGTCCGCCCACGCGTCCCGTCGACACGAGCGGCGACGAGCGTCGCGGTGGCCACGGCCTCGACGGCATGCGCGAACGAGCCACCCTGGCGGGCGGATCGCTCACCACCCAGAACGCCGAGGGGCGCTTCGTCGTCCACGCCATCGTGCCGACACTGGCACTGACCCAAGAGGTACGCATCCGATGATCGACATGCCCGGCCGCTCCGCGGCGCCCATCCGAGTCGCGTTGGTCGACGACCAGGCCCTGTTCCGGGCGGGAATCAAGATGCTCGTCGGATCGCAGACCGACCTGCAGTTCGTGGGTGAGGCGAGCAACGGCGACGAGGGCGTGGCGATGGTGGCCCGCACCGCCCCCGACGTCGTCCTGATGGACATCCGGATGCCGGTGATGGACGGCATCGCCGCGACCACCGCCGTCCTGGCCCAGGCCGAGGCCGCCTCTCGTCGGCCGCCCCGCATCATCGTCCTCACCACCTTCGACCTCGACGAGGCCGCCACGCGGGCGATCCGAGGAGGCGCGAGCGGCTTCGTCCTGAAGGACGCCGACCCCGAGTTCCTGCTCGCCGCGATCCGGACCGTCCACTCGGGCAACGCCGTGATCGCCGCGTCGGCGACCCGCGAGCTCTTCGAGCACTTCGACGGCCGGGCGTCGCGCGCCCGGGCCGTCCCCGAGTCGTTCGGCACCCTCACCACGAGGGAGCGGGACATCTTCGACCTCGCGGCCCGCGGACTCAGCAACGCCGAGATCGCGTCGAGGGAGTTCCTGAGCGAGGCGACGGTCAAGACCCACATCAGCCGGGTGCTCTCGAAGCTCTCGCTGCGCGACCGAGTCCAGTTGGTCGTCTACGCGTACGAGCACGGCCTGACGGACTAGCCTCGCGCGCCCGTCCGACGTCCCCGACGACGCCGACGTCCCGATGACGCCGGCACGCCGGCCGAGGTCGCGTGTCCGCTGGGCGTCGATGATGAGGCTGCTGAGAGCTGTCTGTCGGCGCGGTGTCCGTACGGTCCGTGCGGGCAGAGTGTCGTCCGGGCGGTCGCCGTCGAGCCACCCCCGCCGGAACGGAGTGCCCCATGATCGACCTGTCGTCGCTTCCCCTGTTGTCCTCGACCGTGCTGGCACCGGTCGACGTCGTGGCCGGGCTCGGCGTCGCGTGGCTGCTCGTCCGGCCGCGGACGCGTCGGACGTGGTGGCGCTGGGTCGGGCTCGGCGTCGTCGTCGGCGGGGCAGCGGCGCTGCTCGCCACCTGGTGGTTCGGCGACGTCCAGGACGTCGTCGGGGTCGCACCCACGCTCGTCGACCGGATCTGGATCGCCGCCCTGGGGGCGGGCCTGGGCCTCGTCGTGGTCGGCCTGGTCCGCACGCGGTGGTGGCGCAAGGTGGTGGCCGTCGTCGCCGCGGTCGTCTTCGTCCTGGCGACGGGTCTGGCGGTCAACCGGGACGGCGGCGTCTACCAGGACCTCGCCCAGGCCCTCGGCCGCGAGACGGTGCCGGCCCTGGCGGACGCCGGCACCGCGCCTCCCGCGTCGGCGTCGTCGACCGCGTTCGACCCGACGCTCTGGTCGACCTGGCACGCTCCCGCGGGCATGCCGGAGCACGGTCGGTACGGCTCCGTGCACATCGCCGGGACGGTCTCGCACTTCGCCGCCCGCGACGCGATCGTGTACCTGCCCCCGGCGGCCCTCGTCGCCGACGCCCCGGCCCTGCCGGTCATGGTGATGATGTCGGGCCAGCCGGCCAGTCCCGAGTCGGTCGTGGGCCCCGGGCACCTCGTCGAGACCCTCGACGCGTTCGCCGCCCGCAACCACGGTCTGGCTCCCATCGTGGTGGTGCCCGACCAGCTCGGTGCCGACGCCGACAACCCGATGTGCGTCGACGGCCCGCTCGGCGACAGCGCCACGTACATCACGACCGACGTGGTCGACTACATGACCAGCCACTTCCACGTCGCGACCGGCCCCCGGGCCTGGACCGTCGGGGGGTTCTCGCAGGGTGGCACCTGCTCGATCCAGTTCGCGTCGGCGCGCCCCGACCTGTTCGGTTCGTTCATCGACGTCTCGGGCGAGCTCGGCCCCTCGATCGGAACCCGTCAGGCGACCGTCGACGGGGGCTTCGCGGGCAGCGACGCCGCCTACGAGGCCGCCCAGCCGCAGGCGATCATGGCCGCGAAGGCGCCGTACCCCGACACCACGGCGTTCTTCGCGGTGGGTCAGAACGACACCCGTTATGGTCGCATCATGACCGAGAACTCCGCCGCGGCCGAGCGGGCCGGCATGTCCGTGACCCGTTACGTCTCGCCCGGCAGCGCCCACGACTGGACGACGGCCACCAACGGCTTCGCGCACGGCATCGGTGCGCTCTATCCGCGGCTCGGGCTCGCCGACTCGGTCCAGCAGCCGTGAGCGCCGTCGACGCCCCTGCCGCTCGGGGCCGTCTGGGCGCGGCCTGGCGTTCGACGGTCGCGTTCGCGAGGTCCCAGCCGGTCAGCATCGTGCTCGCCGCCCTCCTCGTCGTGCTGGCGGTGGTCTCGGGCAGCCTGGTGCACGGGCCGGGTGAACGCCTGCGCGAGGCCGTCGGTGCGGGTCTCGACCCGTTCGACGACCGCGGCTTCTGGCCGCTGACCCTCGGCTCGGTGCTCTTCGCCTCCGGCCCCCGCGAGCTCGTCCTCGCCGTCGTCGCCGTGCTCGTGCTCGTCGGCGTCGCCGAGCGGCGCATCGGCAGCCGCCGGGCGCTCACGGCCTACGTCGTGACGGCCGTCGTGGCCACGGCGGTCGGGGTCGCCGTGCAAGCCGTCGGTCGCGCCGTGGGGCAACCCTGGGCCCTCGAGGTCGCCGCCGAGTCGACGCTGCACCCGTTCACCCCGGCGCTCGGCACGATCATGACCGTCAGCGGCTTCGTGGGTCCGCTCTGGCGTCGACGCATCCGCTTGCTCGGCTTCTCGGCCCTGCTGGCGTTCGTGCTCTACGACGGCCACCCCTCGGGGCTCTACGCCCTGGTCGGTGCCGTGGTCGGACTCGCGCTCGGCCGTCTCCTGGCCGGACCGCCCGCCCGGCGCGGCTGGTTGCGCAGCTCGCACCACGAGGTGCGTCGCCTCGCCTCGGCCGTCGTGGCCGTGACCGCGGCCGGACCCGTCCTGACCCTGCTCGCGCGCAGCCCCGTGGGACCGTTGTCACCCTTCGGGCTGTTGTTCGGTGACGTCCTGTCGGGCCGGTCGCCGGCGAGCCTCTGCGCGGCGGCCCTGCGCACGCCGCTCGACCGGCAGGCCGAACGGGTGGACGCCTGCGCCCGGGCCGCGGCGCTCGGCAGCATCGACGCCGTGCCGACCGTCGCGCTGAGCCTGCTGCCGCTGGCCGTCCTGCTCGTCGCCGCGTGGTTCCTCCGCCGGGGCCGACGGGTCGCCCTGGACGTCGCCGTCGCCGTGAACGGACTCCTCGCCGTCTTCGCCCTCGTGTACTACGTGGTCATGCCGGCCACGGGCACGGCGGACGGCGACCCCCGGCGACACCTCGTCGCGCACGTCCTGCTCACCGTCGTCGCGGTGGCCGTGCCGGCGGGCACGGCCGTCTCGTTGTTCGTCCTCCGGCACCACTTCGGCGTGGGGGCGGGCGTGCGACGGCGTCTCGTCGCCACGGTCGTGCTGGGGGCCGGGGCCGTCCTCTCGGGGACGTTCGCCGTTGTCGCCTGGGTGGGGCGCGCCTCCTTCGTCCCGTCCGTCGACGCGGCGACCCTCGCGGCCGACGTCCCGGAGCGCTTCGTGCCCGTGGGGTTCGTCGGCCTGGCGGGGCTGGGGCCGGTCCCGGTGGGCGGTGTCGTCCGGGTGGCGTTCGAGTGGACGGGGCCGCTGTGGTGGCTCGTCGTCCTGGTGGCGCTCGTGGCCGGGGCGGTGCGGCCGGGCGACCTCCGTCCCGACGCCGAACGAGCCCGCGTGCGCGAGATCGTGCACCGCGGGGCACCCGGCACGCTGTCGCACATGGCGTTGTGGTCGGGCAACAGCTGGTGGTTCACCGCCGACGGCCGGTCGGCCGTGGCGTACCGGGTGGTCTCGGGCATCGCGTTGACGACCGCCGAACCCCTCTGCCCGCCCGACCGCTTGCGCGAGGTCACCCTCGATTTCGCCCGGTGGTGCGACGACCAGGGGCTCACCCCCGTCTTCTACAGCGTGCGGGGCGAGCTCTCCCCGTTCTTCGACGACCTGGGCTGGACGACCCTGCCGGTCGGTGAAGAGACCGTGCTGCACCCGGCCACCTTCAGCATGACCGGCAAGAAGTGGCAGGACGTCCGGTCGAGCCTCAACCGCGCGACCAAGAACGGCGTCCGGGCCGAATGGACCCGGTACGCCGACCTGCGCCCCGCGGTCGCCCGACAGATCACCGAGATCAGCGAGCTCTGGGTCGCCGAGAAAAACCTCCCCGAGATGGGGTTCACCCTCGGCGGCCTCGACGAGCTGCGCGACCCGGACGTCGCACTGATGCTCGCGCTCGACGCCGACGACACCGTCCTGGCCGTGACGAGCTGGTTGCCCACCTGGCGCGACGGCGAGGTCGTCGGGTGGACCCTCGACTTCATGCGCCGCCGACCCGACAGCATGAACGGCGTCATGGAGTTCGTGATCGCCTCGTCGGCCCTGGCCATGAAAGAGCGGGGCGTCGAGTTCCTCAGCCTGTCGGCGGCGCCGCTCGCCACCACCGGCCCGGTCGACGGCCCGGCGACACAGACCGAGCGCGTGCTGACCTTCCTCGGGCGGGTGCTCGAACCCGCGTACGGCTTCCAGACGCTGCTCACCTTCAAGAAGAAGTTCCAGCCCGAGTTCGTGCCGCTCGTGATGGCCTTCCCCGATCCGGTCCAGCTGCCCGCCATCGGCACGGCGCTCGGGCGGGCCTACCTGCCCGACCTGTCGGTCGGGGCGGTGGTGCGGCTCGTCCGCACCGTCGTCTGATCGACGCGACGAGCAGAGGAGGCGCGGTGCCGGCGGTCGACGACCCGCGCCTCCTCGGTCGGTGCTAGCCTCGTCACGTGTCCACCGGCCTGCTCCTCCTTAGCTGCCGCGGCGAGTCCTGACCCAGGCCCCACTCGTCGCGGAGTCCGTCGTCGGCCGACACCCCCGCGAAGAGCAGCCCCTCGAGGGCGAGAGAGACCACAGGACATGAAGAACGCACAGCAGCCGTCGGCCATGCCGATCCACAAGTACCGGCCGTTCCACGAGCAGATCGCCGTCGACCTGCCCGATCGCACCTGGCCGTCGAAGCGCATCACCGAGGCGCCGCGATGGTGCGCCGTCGACCTGCGCGACGGCAACCAGGCGTTGATCGACCCGATGAGCCCCGAGCGCAAGCGCATCATGTTCGACCTGCTGGTCGGCATGGGCTACAAAGAGATCGAGGTCGGGTTCCCGAGCGCGTCGCAGACCGACTTCGACTTCGTCCGCAGCCTCATCGACGAGGGAGCCATCCCCGACGACGTGACCATCCAGGTGCTGACCCAGGCGCGCGAACACCTCATCGCCCGCACCTACGAGTCGATCGCCGGCGCCAAGCAGGCCATCGTGCACCTGTACAACTCGACGAGCGTGCTGCAGCGCGACGTCGTCTTCCGCACCGACCGCCAGGGCATCGTCGACATCGCCCTCGAGGGCGTCCGACTGTGCCTCGAGGCCGAGAAGACCATCCCCGAGACGGCCGTCTTCTACGAGTACTCGCCCGAGAGCTACACCGGCACCGAGCTCGACTTCGCGCTCGACATCTGCAACCAGGTGATCGAGGCCTTCGACGCGACGCCCGAGCGTCCCGTGATCGTCAACCTGCCGGCCACCGTCGAGATGGCGACCCCGAACGTCTACGCCGACTCGATCGAGTGGATGCACCGTCGCCTGGCGCGTCGCGACAGCGTCATCCTGTCGCTGCACCCGCACAACGACCGCGGCACCGGCATCGCGGCCGCCGAGCTCGGTTACCTGGCGGGTGCGGACCGCATCGAGGGCTGCCTGTTCGGCAACGGCGAGAGGACCGGCAACGTCGACCTGGTCGCCCTGGGCATCAACCTCTTCACGCAGGGCATCGACCCGCAGATCGACTTCAGCGACCTCGACATGGTCAAGCGCACCGCCGAGCACTGCAACCAGCTGCCCGTCCACGAGCGCAGCCCGTGGGCCGGCGACCTCGTCTACACGGCCTTCTCGGGTTCGCACCAGGACGCCATCAAGAAGGGCTTCGAGGCCATGGCGGCCACCGCGGCGTCCCGCGGCGTCGACGTGGACGAACTCGAGTGGGCCGTGCCGTACCTGCCGGTCGACCCGAAGGACCTGGGGCGCAGCTACGAGGCCGTGATCCGCGTCAACTCGCAGTCGGGCAAGGGCGGCGTCGCCTACCTGCTGAAGGCCGACCACGCCATCGACCTGCCCCGCAAGCTGCAGATCGAGTTCAGCGGCGTCGTGCAGTCGCGCACCGACAGCGAGGGCGGCGAGATGACCAGCGCCCACATCTGGTCGATCTTCCAGGACGAGTACCTGCCCGCCGACGACGCCGACGACAAGTGGGGCCGCTTCGAGCTGACGCGGACGAGCACGTCGAGCGACATGAGCGGCGAGACCACGCTCGACGTCGACCTGCGGGTCGGCGAGGGCGTCGAGTCGACCTCGGCCCGCGGCACCGGGCCCATCGCCGCCTTCATCGCGGTGCTGGCCGACCAGGGGGTCCAGGTCAAGCTCTACGACTACGTCGAGCACACGTTGAGCGCCTCGGGCGACGCCCAGGCCGCCGCCTACGTCGAGCTCGACGTCGACGGCACCCGACTCTGGGGCGTCGGCATCGACGCCGACATCTCGACCGCATCGCTCAAGGCCATCGTCTCGGCGGTCAACCGCGCCATCCGCACGGTGAGCGACGCCCGCGAGCTCGCCGCCGTCTGAGCCCGGCCGACCCGCCCCCGGTGCCGACGGTGCCGGGGGCGTCGTCGTGCCCGCACCCGCATGGTCGGGCCGCGAGGTCGTTCGCGGGTGCGGGCAACTCCTGCCTGCTGCGGCAGGCGGGTCCGGCCGAGCGGCGTGGCGGGGTGCCCGGGCGCACCCGTGAGGAGTTGCCGACGGCTGCGCGGACGCCCCGGGCGCCTCGGCCGGTCGTGTCTCGGGGTCAGCGCGGGCGGCGCCAGCGCGGCAATCTGCTGAGGGCGCGCTGCTCGGGCAGCGTCCAGCCGAAGCGGACGGCCAGCATGCGGATGGCGAAGGTGATCGAGGTGCCGGCGATCGCGGCCGCGGCGACGGGGGCGCCGAGCGACACGGCGACCACGAGCACGACGGTCCCGCCGGCGGCGGCGACGGCGTAGAGCGATCCGACGTGCATCATCGCGATCGTCAGGTTCATCAGCAGGTCGCGCAGCACCGACCCGCCGACGGCCGCGATCACCCCGACGAACACGGCGGGGATCTCGGGCAGCCCGAGCGAGAGCGCCTTGGTCGACCCGATCGCACCGAGCAGTCCGATCGTCAGGGCGTCGAGCACCGTGATGACGCCGGCCAGCCGGGTGAAGACACGTTGCAGGGCCATGCCGACGATGGCGGCCGCCACGGCGACGAGCAGGTACCAGTTGCTCGTCATGGCGCGGGGCACCTCGCCCAGCAGCACGTCGCGCAGCACGCCGCCGCCGAGGCCGGTGGCGGTGCCGATGATGGCGATGCCGAGCA
This sequence comes from Frigoribacterium sp. PvP054, assembly GCF_040547465.1. Classification (NCBI taxonomy): domain Bacteria; kingdom Bacillati; phylum Actinomycetota; class Actinomycetes; order Micrococcales; family Microbacteriaceae; genus Frigoribacterium; species Frigoribacterium sp. PvP054. The sequence goes on along the minus strand of NZ_JBEPPU010000010.1, from coordinate 31,492 downwards.
GGTCGAGCCGGCGGTCCTTGTACTCGGAGGCGAACATCGCCCCCTGCAGGCTGCCGATGCCGACGGCGAGGAGGTCCACCCACAGGGGTACGGCGAAGGCTGTGGCGTGCACCTGACGTTTGTACCACGCGTGCGATGCTTGGTCGGTGCCCGTCTACCGTGATGAATGCGTCGTGCTGCGCACCCACAAGCTGGGTGAGGCCGATCGCATCCTCACGATGCTGAGCCGCAACCACGGCAAGATCCGGGCCGTCGCGAAGGGCGTCCGGCGGACGGCCTCGAAGTTCGGCGCGCGGCTCGAGCCGATGATGGTGGCCGACCTGCAGCTCTACGAGGGTCGGTCGCTCGACATCGTGCAGCAGGCCGAGTCGCTCGGTTCGTACGGTGCGGTGATCGCCGCCGACTACGAGAGCTACACGGCCGGCAGCGTCATGGTCGAGACGGCCGACAAGCTCACCGAGGCCGAGGCGGGCCTGCAGCAGTACCTCCTGCTCGTCGGGGCCCTCCGTTCGCTCGCGCGCCACGAGCACGCTCCGCAACTGACCCTCGACTCGTACCTGCTGCGCGCGCTCAGCATCGCCGGTTGGTCGCCCAGCTTCGGCGACTGCGCCGTGACGGGCGCACCCGGGCCCCACTCGGCCTTCGTCGTCCAGCTGGGCGGCGTGGTGGCCGACTCGCACGCGCCTCCCGGCGCTCCGCGGTTGACGCAGGAGGCGCTGGCCCTGTTGGGAGCGCTGCTGACGGGTGACTGGGGCCACGCCGAGGACGCCCCCGACGCGACCCGCAACCAGGCCAGCGGCGTCGTCGCCGCGTACACCCAGTGGCACCTCGAACGGGGACTGCGATCGCTGCAGCACGTCGACCGGGTGCCCGGAAGAGAGAGACCGTGAAGAAGACCCACCGCGACGCCGCCGACTTCCGCCCGCTCGACTGGACGGGCGTGCACCCGCCGGCGATGCCGAGGGGCGCCGTGCCCGAGCACGTGGCGATCGTCATGGACGGCAACGGTCGCTGGGCCAACGGCCGCGGGCTCACGCGCGTCGAGGGGCACAAGGCCGGCGAGATGTCGTTGCTCGACGTCGTGGCGGGGGCGATCCAGATCGGGGTGAAGCACCTCAGCGTCTACGCGTTCTCGACCGAGAACTGGAAGCGCTCGCCCGACGAGGTGCGCTTCTTGATGGGCTTCAACCGCGACGTGCTGCACCGCCGACGTGACCAATTGAACGCCTGGGGCGTACGGGTCCGCTGGGCCGGGCGGAAGCCGAGGCTGTGGGGGTCGGTCGTCAAAGAGTTGCAGTTCGCCGAAGAGCTGACGAAGGGCAACGACGTCCTGACGCTGACCATGTGCGTGAACTACGGCGGCCGGACCGAGATCGCGGACGCGGTGCGCTCGATCGCGGACGACGTCGCGGCCGGGCGGCTCAGGCCGTCGGCCGTGGGCGAGAAGCTGATCCAGAAGCGCCTGTACGCGCCCGAACTGCCCGACGTCGACCTGTTCGTCCGCAGCTCGGGCGAGCAGCGCACGAGCAACTTCCTGCTGTGGCAGTCCGCCTACGCCGAGATGGTCTTCCTCGACCGGTTGTGGCCCGACTTCACCCGCACCGACCTGTGGCAGGCGGTCGAGACCTACGCCTCGCGCACCCGCCGGTTCGGCGGCGCGGTGGACGCCCCGAGCCCGGCCTGACCGACGCCCGGGCACGATCCGACGTGGCCTCGGGCGAGGCCGCGGACCCGCACTCGCGCGACGGCCCCGTCAGAACTGGATGTTCGCGCCCAGGAAGATCCGCTCGGCCGGCCAGAGGAACTGCAGGGTCAACGGGCCGTCGCTCGCCCGGTGGAACCAGGCGTTGGCGAACACGGTCGACTCGCCGGGCAACAGGTACCAGGTCGTGCTGTCGGCGGGGAACTTCGACTCGAGCGACGTCTCGTAGCCCAGCCGGGTCAGGAGGTCCTGCCCGGCGAAGACGTCCTGCGTGGCCAGGTCGTTGCCGTACGACGAGTAGTCCGCGCTGAGGTCGGTGAGGTCGAGGCGACGTTGCGAGTTGTTCGTCAGCACGTAGGCGGTGACCTCGACGTCGGTGCCCGCCGGGTAGGGGTCGGTGCCGTCGGGGCGGGCGTAGATCGAGGGGGCCGTGGTGGTCAGCTCGCCGACGCCGTAGACGTAGATGGTGAGGTCCTTGTAGTTGACCTGACCGAGCAGGGTGCCGCCGGGTGCCAGGGCGTCGGGTTGCGACCCCGAGCCACCGCCCGTTCCCGGAGCGCCCGTGACCTGGGGCTGAGGGACGCCGCTCGCCCCGGTGCCCGGCGTCGCGGCCGAACCGCCGGACCCGCCCGCGCCGACCGGCGTCAGGCCGTCGAGGCTCGGGAAGCACCCGGTCAGCCCGACGAGGGCCAACGTCGAGACGGCGATGCCGACGGACAGTCTTCTGCGCACGACCTGCACCTCTCCTGGTTCGTCGGGCCAGCCTAACCCGGCGCTCCCGTCGGCACCTCCGGACCGACGGCCACGAGTCCGAGTGCCCCGCCGTCGACGTGCCCGAGGGCCTCGAGGACGGCACGCACGCTCGGCACCCGGTCGCCGCCACGCCCGTGGACGACGTGCACCACCCGGGCGAGGCCGTCGTCGAGCTCGACGACGCGCACCCCGGCGGGCACGGCAGCCGCCACGAGCGACAGGCCCGGCAGCAGGGCGACGCCGAGACCTGCCGCGACGAGCCCGAGGACGGCCAGCGCGTTGTCGGTCTCGAGCACGATCTCGGGTTCGAAGCCCGACGCCGCGCAGGTCGCGAGCAGGTGCCCGCGGCAGCGGGGACAGCCGCCGATCCACCGCTCGTGCGCCAGGCTCGCGAACGCGTCACCGCGGCCGAACGGGTGGGCGGCGGGCACGGCGAGCACGGTGCGGTCGACGAAGGAGGCGCGGTGCAGCAGCCCGTCGAGGTCGCGTTCGCCCGCCGGGGCGCCCCCGTGGCTGAAGGTGACCGCGACGTCCGCCGAGCCGTCCCGCAGTCGTGCCAGCGCCTCCGGGGGTTCGGCCTCGACGTAGTCGACCGTCAGGCCGGGGTGCCGGTCGCGCAGGCGCGACAGCACGTCGGGCACGATCGTCGAGGACGCGCTGGGGAACCCGGCCAGGGTGACGCGGCCCGTGGCGACCCCGCCCAGGGCGTCGAGGTCCTGGCGGGCGGCGTCGAGGGCCGCCTGGACGTGGACGGCGTGGGCCGCGAGCCGCTGCCCGGCCTCGGTCAGGGCGACTCCGCGCCCGGCGCGCAGCACGAGCGGTTGGCCCACCTGGCGCTCGGCCCGGCGCAGCTGCTGGCTGACGGCGGGCTGGCTGTAGCCGAGCAGGGCGGCCGCGGCGGTGATGGTGCCCGTGTCGGCGACGGCGCGGACGACCCGGAGGGAGGCCAGGTCGAGGTCGGCGGTCATCTGCGAAGCATAAGCCACGGTGATGGACGACCTCAGACACTGGTGGTTGTCGTGAGGTCCGTGCTCCCGGACCCTGGAGGCATGACCTCGCCGCACGCCGACCTCTTCGCCCCGGCACCGGGCTACCTCGCGGCCTGCACCATGGGGCTGCCCACGCGGGCCACCGTCGCGGCCCTGCGCGCCGACGTCGACGCCTGGGCGTCCGGACTGGCCGGGCCGGCGGCCTACGGCGCCGTCGTCGAGGAGGCGCGTGCTGCCTTCGCCCGGTTGGCCCGGGTCGACGTCGGTCGCGTCGCCATCGCGTCGCAGACCTCGTCCATGGTGGCCGTGGTCGCGGCCTCGGTGCCCGACGGTGCCGAGGTGCTCGTCCCGACGGGCGACTTCAGCTCGATCGTCTACCCGTTCGTGGTCCAGGAGGCGCGGGGCGTCCGCGTGCGGAGCGTGCCCCTCGACGAGCTCGCCGGGTCGGTCGGGCCCGACACGCACCTCGTGGCGTGGTCGGCCGTCCAGTCGGCGACGGGCCAGGTGGCGGACGACGCGGCCGTCGTCGAGGCCGCGGCCCGGCACGGGGCGCTGACCCTGTGCGACCTGACTCAGGCCGCCGGGGTGCGACCGGTCGACGCGTCGCGCTACGACGCGACGGTGACGCACGCCTACAAGTGGCTGTGCTGCCCGCGTGGCGTGGCGTTCCTCACCGTGGGGGAGCGGTTGCGGGCGGCCATGGTGCCCGCCCAGGCCGGCTGGTACGCCGGGGACGACGTGTGGGGCTCGTGCTACGGCCCCGAGATGCGGCTCGCCGGTGACGCCCGGGCGTTCGACGTCTCGCCCGCCTGGCAGGCCTGGGCGGGGGCGCTGCCCGCACTCGAGGCGTTCGCCGGGCTCGACGCGGACGAGACCTGGGCACACGCCGCCGGCACGGGTGACGCTCTCTGCTCGCGGCTCGGGATCGAGGCGCAGGGCCGCGCCATCGTGACCTGGGCCGACCCCGACGGACGCGACCAGCGCCTCCTCGGCGACGCCGGGCTGGTCGTGTCGGGGCGTGCCGGTCGCGTGCGCGTGGCCTTCCACCTCTGGAACGACGAGGGAGACGTCGAGGCGGTGGCCGCCGCGCTCGGCCGGTGACGCGCCGCCGCTAGAGTTGCCGGGTACCTCGACCGACCGGGCACCCAGCTCGGGCCTCAACTCATCGGAGCATCACACGTGGCAGCACCCAACCGTCTCGATTCCGTCATCGCCCTGGCCAAGCGCCGCGGCTTCGTCTTCCAGTCGGGAGAGATCTACGGCGGTTCGCGCTCGGCCTGGGACTACGGGCCCCTCGGCGTCGCCCTGAAGGAGAACATCAAGCGCCAGTGGTGGCAGACCATGGTGCAGGGTCGCGACGACGTCGTCGGCCTCGACTCCGCCGTCATCCTGCCCCGCCAGGTGTGGGAGGCCTCGGGCCACGTCGAGGTCTTCAGCGACCCGCTCGTCGAGTCGCTGCACACCCACAAGCGCTACCGCGCCGACCACCTGCTCGAGGCGTACGAGGCCAAGCACGGCCACCCGCCCGAGAACGGCCTGGCCGACGTCCGCGACCCCGACACGGGCCAGCCGGGCTCGTGGACCGAGCCGCAGAACTTCTCGGGCCTGCTCAAGACGTTCCTCGGTCCGGTCGACAACGAGCAGGGCATGGCCTACCTGCGTCCCGAGACCGCGCAGGGCATCTTCACGAACTTCGACAACATCCTGCAGTCGTCGCGGATCAAGCCGCCGTTCGGCATCGGCCAGATCGGCAAGAGCTTCCGCAACGAGATCACGCCCGGCAACTTCATCTTCCGCACCCGCGAGTTCGAACAGATGGAGATGGAGTTCTTCGTCGAGCCCGGCACCGACGAAGAGTGGCACCAGTACTGGATCGACCAGCGGTTCCAGTGGTACGTCGACCTCGGCATCGACCCCGAGAACCTCCGCCTCTACGAACACGCCGCCGAGAAGCTCTCGCACTACTCGAAGCGCACCGTCGACATCGAGTACCGCTTCCGCTTCGCCGGCGGCGAATTCGGCGAACTCGAGGGCGTGGCGAACCGCACCGACTACGACCTCAAGACCCACGCGGCCGCCTCGGGCAAGGACCTGACCTACTTCGACCAGGCCAAGAACGAACGCTGGACGCCCTACGTCATCGAGCCCGCGGCGGGCCTGACCCGGTCGCTGATGGCGTTCCTGGTCGACGCGTACACCGAGGACGAGGCGCCGAACGCCAAGGGCGGCGTCGACAAGCGCACCGTGCTCAAGCTCGACCGCCGTCTGGCACCCGTCAAGGTCGCCGTGCTCCCGCTGAGCCGCAACGAGCAGCTGTCGCCCATGGCGCGCGGGCTCGCGGCCGACCTCCGCAAGTACTGGAACATCGACTTCGACGACGCCGGCGCCATCGGCCGTCGCTACCGCCGCCAGGACGAGATCGGCACCCCGTTCTGCGTCACGGTCGACTTCGACTCGCTCGACGACGACGCCGTCACCGTCCGCGAACGCGACACGATGGCCCAGCAGCGCATCCCGCTGGCCGGGCTGCGGGCGTACCTGGCCGAGCAGCTGCTCGGCGCCTAGCACCGCCGGCCGGGCGCGGCTCCGTCGGTCGGCGCCGCGCCCGTCGCCGTGCCCCCCGGGCCCGGCCGCGCCCCGGGGTCGCCCCGCGCCTCCGCGCCCGTCGCCGCGACCCCGGGGTCGCCCCGCGCCTCCGCGCCCGTCGCCGCGACCCCGGGGTCGCCCCGCGCCTCCGCGCCCGGGCTTCAAACCCAGCCTCGCCCCCGGTCCCGCGCCTCCGCGCCGGGCCTCGCACCCGTCGCCGCGCCTCCGGGCCGGGCCTCGCACCCGTCGCCGCGCCTCCGGGCCGGGCCTCGCACCCGTCGCCGCGCCTCCGGGCCGGGCCTCGCACCCACCCCGGGTCCGCCTCGCGCCTCCGGACCCCCGCCCACTGGCCCCTCGCCGCGTCGGCAATTCCTGCTTCCCGTCGCAGAACACGCCGAAGGGCGGGCGTGTCGGCGGTTCGCGCGGCACGCGGCAGGAGTTCCCGGCCGGGTTCGTCCTGTCCTGCCGGGCGAGCGCTCCTCCACAGATGGCGGGTGCGAGCGACGGTCCCCAGGCACCCAGAGGTCGCTCGGGACGCCCGGGTCGACCTCGGCAGCCTGTCGACATGACCACGATCGCCGAACTCGTCTCGCATGCCGGGGGACTCCTGCACAAGCACGATCTCGTGGCGCAGGGCGCCACCGACCGCCAGCTCACCGTCGCCGTCCGGTCAGGGGCGGTGAGTCGACCCCGCCGTGGCTGGTACTCGACCTGGCCGCGACACGATCCACGTTTCGTGGCCGTGGCGGTGGGTGGCCGCCTCACCGGGGCCGCTGCCCTGCACCAGCTCGGCGCGTGGTCGTGGCGCCGTCCGCCGATCACCGTGTCCGTACCTGCCACCGCGTCCCGGCTCAGACGCCGCCGCGGGGTCAGGATCGTCTGGGACCCGGTCGAGCTCGGCGCGCGCGGGACGACCTGGTCGGTCGACCCCCGGGACGCCCTCGCTCGCGCCGTCGTCGAATCGCGGTCCCTCGAGGACGCGGTGATCCTGGTGGACTGGGCCCGTCACGTCGGCATCGTGACCGACGACGACGACGCCGCCGAGGTCCTGGGCCGCAGACGAGCCGACGCCGCCGGTCTGGTCGCCTGGAGCGACGGGGGAGCCGAGAGCATCCTCGAGTCCGCGGCCGGGACGCGGCTGCGTCGTGCCGGCCACGACGTCGAGCGACAGGTCCCGGTGGGTGGCACGGGCAAGATCCTGGACATGCTCGTCGACGGGATCGTGGGCTTCGAGACCGACGGCCGGGAACACCACGAGAAGCGCTTCGACCAGGACCGTGCGAAGGACGCCGACATCGCCCTCGACGGACGGGTGCCGTTCCGGGCCGGGACGACGATGGTCCGCGACCGCTGGGCCCGGACCGCTGCCGCGATCGAGGCGCTGGTGACGACGGCTGGAGGTGCGAGACCGGAGTCGCGTGTCGGCAATTCCGGCCTCCCGCGCGTCCTGGGGCCACGGGGCCGCAGGGCCTGGCGGCTGGCCGTGCCGAGACGCCGCACGGATCAGGAGTTGCCGACCGGGGGAGGCGGACGAGGGACCAGGGGGCAGCGCGGATACCGACTCGTGGACCAGGGGCGGGGGTGACCGAGCGCGCCACATGTGAGGCGAATGGCAGCACCGCGATCTCGCACGCGGGGGCGGGCGCGCGACGACGGAGCGGGGGCGGGCGGGTGACGGCGGAGCGGGGGGCGGGCGCGCGACGACGGAGCGAGGTGGGCGCGTGTCGACGGAGCGGGGCGGGCGGGGGCCGGCGGAGCCACGCGCGGGAATGGCCGCGCCCGGGGCCGAGTTGAGCCTGCCGTGACCTCAGCCCCCGCCACCCCGTCCGCGACCGTGAAGGTCGACATCTGGTCCGACATCGCCTGCCCCTGGTGCTTCATCGGCAAGCGCAAGTTCGAGGAGGCCGTGCGGCGCTTCGGCCGCCCCGTCGAGGTCGAGTACCACTCGTTCGAGCTGTCGCCCGACACCCCGGTCGACTTCGAGGGCGACGAGGTCGACTTCCTGTCGACGCACAAGGGGATGCCCGCCGACCAGGTCCGCGGCATGCTCGCCACCGTGGCAGGCATCGCGTCCGAGGTGGGCCTCGCCTACGACTTCGACCACCTGCAGCACACGAACACCGTCAAGGCGCACGAGGTGCTGCACTTCGCCAAGGCGAACGGCCGTCAGGTCGAGATGAAGGAGCGCCTGCTCCACGCCTACTTCGAAGAGGGCCGTCACGTGGGCCGCGTCGACGACCTCGTGCAGCTCGCCGGCGAGGTCGGCCTCGACGAGTCCGCCGCCCGGGAGGCGCTCGAGTCCGGTCGTCACCTCGACGACGTCCGTGCCGACCAGGCCCAGGCGCAGGCCTACGGCATCTCGGGAGTCCCCTTCTTCGTCCTCGACGGCAGGTACGGCATCTCGGGTGCCCAGGCGCCCGAGGCCTTCGTCCAGGCCCTCGAGCAGGTAGCCTCCGAGGCGACGCGGTGAGCGGCTCCTCCGACTCGCGAGGCCCCCTGTCGTCCGGCCCGTTCACCATGCTCGGCGCGTCCGACGCCGTCGTCTGCGAGGGCGACGCCTGCCTCGTCGTGCCGGCTGACGCCTCGGTCGCGCCCGACGACGCGGCGGCGGGAGACCGGCCCGGGAGGCGCGGAGTCAGTCGCTGATGTCGGCCACCGTCGCGTCGTACGCCCGCACCAACTCGTCGGCGTCGACGAAGGCGCTGAAGCCGTGTGCGCCCGCGCCGAGGGCGACGCGTCGACCGGTGACGCGGGAGTCCGCGACCACCGGCCAGGCCGTCGCACTGCCCATCGGGGTGATGGTGCCCCGCTCGTACCCCGTGGCCTCGAGGGCGACGTCCGCGCTGGGCATGGACAGCTTGTTGACGCCGACGGCGGCTCGCAGCTTGGCCCACGAGATCTGGCGGTCGCCCGGCACGAGCGCGAACACGAACGACCCGTCGTGGCGCTTGACCACGAGGCTCTTGACGATGTCGGACGGCTCGAGCCCGAGCAGGGCGGCCGCGGCCTCCAGCGAGTCGGCCGCGGGTCGGGCCACGATCTCGACCGCGACTCCCCGCGCGGCGGCGTCCGCGCGCACCCGGTCGGTGCCCTCGGGCCGGTCGGCGTCGTGCCCTGCGTCGCCCCCTGCGACCGTGTCGTCCACACCGCTCGTCAGCCCGCCGTCGCTCATGGGAGAATCGTAACGATGTCCACCACCACCCTGCCTTCGCGAGGCCTCTCGATCGGCCCGATCGACGTGGCCTCGCCGGTCGTGCTCGCCCCGATGGCGGGCATCACCAACACGGCCTACCGTCGTCTCTGCCGCGAGTACGGCGCCGGCCTCTACGTCAGCGAGATGATCACGAGCCGGGCGCTGGTCGAGCGCACGCCCGAGTCGATGCGCCTGATCCAGCACCACGAGTCCGAGACCCCGCGCAGCATCCAGCTCTACGGCGTCGAGCCCAACACGGTGGCCGAGGCGGTCACCATGCTCGTGGCCGAAGACCGCGCCGACCACATCGACCTCAACTTCGGCTGCCCGGTCCCGAAGGTGACGCGCAAGGGCGGCGGCTCGGCCCTGCCCTGGAAGATCGGGCTGTTCCGCGAGATCGTCGAGGGGGCCGTCAAGGCCGCTGGTGACATCCCGCTCACCGTCAAGATGCGCAAGGGCATCGACTCCGACCACCTCACGTACCTCGAGGCCGGCCGAGCCGCCCAGGGCGCCGGCGTCGCGAGCATCGCCCTGCACGCCCGCACGGCCGCCGACTTCTACTCCGGCACGGCCGACTGGTCCGCCATCGCGACGCTCAAAGAGGCGATCACCGACGTGCCCGTGCTCGGCAACGGTGACATCTGGTCGGCGGCCGACGCCCTGCGCATGGTCGACGAGACCGGCTGCGACGGCGTCGTCGTCGGACGGGGCTGCCTCGGTCGGCCGTGGCTGTTCGGCGACCTGGCCGCCGCCTTCCGAGGCGAAGACCTGAAGGCCGAGCCGACCCTCGGCGAGGTGGGCCGGGCCTTCCGGCGTCACGCCGAGCTGATGGTCGAGTTCTGGTCGGGTGACGAGGGGCGCGCCTGCCGCGACATGCGCAAGCACGTCGCCTGGTACTTCAAGGGCTACCCGGTGGGCGGAGAAGTCCGGGCCGCCCTGGCCCTCGCCGACTCGCTGCAGCAGATCGACGACCTCCTCGCCACGATGGACCCCGACGAGCGCTACCCCGGTGAGGCGGCCGAGGGCCCCCGCGGCCGAGCCGGCAGCCCGAAGCGACCGGCGCTGCCCGACCGCTGGCTCGAGAGCCGCGACCTCGACGAGGCGTTCAAGGCCGAGCTCGCGGCGGCCGAGCTGCACCACAGCGGCGGTTAGGCACGTCCGTCCGCTCGATCCCGTCCGTTCCTGACCGAGAGGCCCCGGTGTCCACCGAAGCCCTGCCGAGTGCCGCCCCCGGGTACGACCCCGCCGACTCCGAGCGCTGGCTGCCCGAGCAGCACTCGAACCGCCGCAGCGACTTCGCCCGCGACCGGGCCCGCCTGCTGCACTCGAGCGCGCTGCGTCGCCTGGCGGCGAAGACGCAGGTGCTGAGCCCCACGGCGGGCCTCGACTTCGCACGCAACCGTCTGACGCACTCGCTCGAGGTCGCGCAGGTCGGTCGCGAGCTCGCGACCAGCCTGGGCCTCGATCCCGACGTCGTCGACACGGCCTGCCTCGCGCACGACCTCGGCCACCCGCCGTTCGGTCACAACGGCGAGCGGGCCCTCAACGAGTGGTCGGCCGACATCGGCGGCTTCGAGGGCAACGCCCAGACCCTCCGCCTCCTGACGCGCATCGAACCCAAGGTCATCGACGCCACCGGTCGCAGCTTCGGCCTCAACCTGACGCGGGCCAGCCTCGACGCGAGCTGCAAGTACCCGTGGCCCGCCGCCCAGGGCATCCCCGACCCGGGGGGACGCATGAAGTTCGGCTTCTACGACGACGACACGGCCGCCTTCGAGTGGTTGCGTCGGGGAGCCCCCCGGCGGCGCCGCTGCGTCGAGGCCCAGGTGATGGACCTCAGCGACGACATCGCGTACTCGGTGCACGACTTCGAGGACGCCGTGGTCAACGGCTACGTCGACGTCGCGAGCCTCGGCGCCCGGGTCGACCACGACTCGCTCGTCACGGCCATGCACGAGTGGGTCGGTGGTGAACTCAGCCGCGACGAGTTGACCGAGGCCTTCGACCGGTTGCAGGCGTTGCCGTTCTGGCTCGAGTCCTACGACGGCAGCCGCTTCGCGCAGGCACGCCTGAAGAACCTGACGAGTCAGCTGATCGGCCGCTTCGCGGGGTCGGCGACGCAGGCGACGCGCGAGTCGTACCCGGGTGACGCCCTGATGCGCTTCGGGGCCTCCGTGGTCGTCGCGCCCGACGTGATCGGCGAGATCGCCGTGCTGAAGGGCATCGTGGCCGCGTTCGTGATGACCCGCGACAACCGACAGCCGATCTACCTGCGGCAGCGCGAGGTGCTCACCAGCCTCGCCGACGCCCTCTGGCAGGCGGGCCCGTCCGAGCTCGACCGCGGTTTCGCCGCCGACTGGGGTTCGGCCGACGACGACGCCGCGAGGCGTCGCGTGGTCGTCGACCAGGTCGCGTCGCTGACCGACCAGAGCGCGATGGCCTGGCACGACCGGCTCACCGCCGGTCGATAGGGCGGGCCGCCGAGGAGGCGCGGGTCCTGCCCAGCCCGGCCGCGCCTCCTCGTCCTCCCGCGGTGGGCCCCTCGGGTCGGCGTCGTCGGTGGCGCGACCTACAATCGACACGTGCCCGGCCTGATCAAACGCAACGACATCGACGAGGTCCGGTCGCGCACCAACATCGCCGACATCGTGGGCGACCACGTCACGCTCAAGGGGGCGGGGGTCGGTTCGTTGAAGGGCCTGTGCCCCTTCCACGACGAGCGCAGCCCGAGCTTCCACGTGCGGCCCCAGGTCGGCCGGTACCACTGCTTCGGCTGCGGCGAAGACGGCGACGTCTTCAGCTTCGTGATGAAGACCGACCACACGACGTTCCAAGAGGCCGTCGAGCGCATGGCCGCCCGCATCGGCTTCGAGCTGCACTACGAAGACGGCGGGCAGGCGAGCGACCACGGCAACCGGGCGCGGCTCATCTCGGCGAACGAGGCGGCGCGCGAGTTCTTCGTGGGTCGGCTGACGGCCGCCGACGCCGAGCCGGCACGGCGCTTCCTCGGCGAGCGGGGCTTCGACCCGGCGGCGGCCGAACGCTTCGGCGTCGGCTTCGCCCCCAAGTCGTTCGACGCGCTCCGCTCGCACCTGAAGGGGCTCGGCTACCGCGACGACGAACTGGTCACGGCGGGGCTGCTCAGCCAAGGCGATCGCAGCCCCTACGACCGGTTCCGCGGCCGACTGGTGTGGCCGATCCGCGACGTCACCGGGTCGACCATCGGGTTCGGTGCCCGGCGCCTGCTCGACGACGACAAGGGCCCCAAGTACCTCAACACCCCCGAGACGCCGATCTACCACAAGTCCCAGGTGCTCTACGGGCTCGACCTGGCCCGACGCGACATCTCGAAGGGCAAGCAGGTCGTCATCGTCGAGGGCTACACCGACGTGATGGCCTGCCACCTCGCCGGGGTCACCACGGCCGTGGCGACCTGCGGCACCTCGTTCGGCGTCGACCACATCAAGGTGTTGCGCCCGATGCTCGGCGACGTCGGCGGGGCCGACACGTCGACCGGCGGCGAGGTCGTGTTCACCTTCGACCCCGACGAGGCGGGGCAGCGGGCCGCGTCCCGCGCCTTCGCCGAAGAACAGCGCTTCGCCGCCCAGACCTTCGTCGCGGTGGCCCCCGACGGGCTCGACCCCTGCGACCTCCGTCTCAACCGGGGCGACGACGCCGTGCGTCGCCTCATCTCGACCAAGCGACCGATGTTCGAGTTCATGATCCGGCGGCTGATCGACGGGCACGACCTCGAGACGGTCGAGGGTCGCGTGTCCGCGCTGCGGGCCGCCTCTCCCGTCGTCGCGGGCATCCGGGACCGGTCGATGACGCAGGGCTACGTTCGGTCGCTGGCCGGCTGGCTCGGGCTCGACCCGGCCGACGTCGCGACGAGCGTCGACGACGCCCGCCGCGCCTCCTCGGCGCAGCACGCCCTCGAGCGGACGCAGCCGAAGAGCGTGTCCGACGGCCGGCAGTCCATCACCAGCCTGCCGCCCGTGCCCGACGAACCGGCCGGCCCGAGCCTGCTGACCCTGCCGGGCGACCTCACCACGCGCACCGAGCGCGACGCGCTGATGGCCATGCTGCAGCACCCCGCCACGGTCGGCTTCGACCTGATGCAGCGCGCGGCCAGGGCACGCATCGAGAACAGCGCGTTGGCGGTCGTCCGCGACGCGATCGGTGCCAGCCTCGACCGGTTCGACTCGTCGGACTGGCTCGACGTGGTGCTCGGCCAGACCCCGTCGCCCTTCGACGCGCTGGCCAAAGAGCTTGCGGTCGCCCCGATCCCCGAGCGCGAGGGACGCGAGATCACCACGTACTGCCGCGGCATCGTGGTCTCGATCGTCGAGCGCGACCTGATCCGCGAGAAGTCCGAACTGCTCGGCCAGTCGTTCCGCACCGACGTCAAGGCCGAACCCGAACGCTGGCGCGAGATCCAGGTGCGCATCGCGGCGGTGGAGGCCGACCGACGGTCGATCCGGCAGGAGTGACGACAGGGCGTGCCGACCCCGGGGCGTCCGGCCGGCCCGCCGCGGGTCGCCGGGTCCGGCCCGCAGGTCCGCAGGCCCGCAGGCCCTCAGGCCCGCCTCCGGGTCCGAGCAGCGGGGCCCGGGGCCCCACCCGCGACCCGACCACGTGGCAAGGGTTCGTTGCGGGCCTGTAAACAGTTGCGCGATGAACCCGTTGCACGGTCACGTGTGTGTTACCAATGAACGTTCCCCGAAACGGCCGCGTCCACAGCACGGCCCGGGACCCCTTGCACACAGAGAAAGAGGTAACCGGATATGACATCCGACTCCACGCTCGCCCGACGCGCCCTGGCCGTCGTCGGTGGCGCCGCTGCCACCGCGCTCGTCCTCTCGGGCTGCGCCTCCGGTGGTGACGCGACCGACGCCCTCGACGGTCTCAGCATCGGCACGACCGACGTCATCACGTCGCTCGACCCGGCCGGTTCGTACGACAACGGCTCGTTCGCCGTCCAGAACCAGGTGTTCGGCTTCCTGACGAACGCCCCGTACGGCAGCCCCGACGTCGAGCCCGACCTGGCCGAGTCCGCCGACTTCACCAGCCCGACCGAGTACACCGTCAAGCTCAAGGACGGCCTGACCTTCTCGAACGGCAACGCGCTCACCTCGAGCGACGTCAAGTTCAGCTTCGACCGTCAGCTGGCGATCGCCGACCCCAACGGCCCCTCGTCGTTGCTCGGCAACCTGGCCAGCACGGACGCGCCCGACGACACGACCGTCGTCTTCACCCTCAAGTCGGCCGACCAGACCTGGCCGCAGGTGCTCTCGAGCCCCGCCGGCCCCATCGTCGACGAGGACGTCTTCTCGGCGACCGCGCTGACCGACGCCGACGACATCGTCACGGGCGACGCCTTCTCGGGTCAGTACAAGATCACGGACTACTCGCAGAACGAGACGATCGCCTACGAGGCGAACGACGCCTACGACGGCGTGCTCGGGGCCCCGAAGACCGACTCGGTCACGGCGACCTACTACACCGAAGAGACCGACCTCAAGCTCGCCGTCCAGAACGGCGACGTCGACGTCGCGAACCGCAGCCTGAGCCCGACCGACCTGGCCGACCTGGCCAAGGACGACTCGCTGACGGTGCACAACGGCCCCGGTGGCGAGATCCGGTACCTGGTGTTCAACCTCGACACCATGCCCTACGGTGCCACGCAGCCCGACGCGGACGCGGCGAAGGCCCTCGCGGTCCGCCAGTCGGTGGCCGACACGATCGACCGTGAGGCCCTCGCCAAGGACGTCTACAACGACACCTACACGCCGCTCTACTCGGTCGTCCCCGACGGCCTGACCGGTGCCACGAAGCCCCTCGAGGGCCTCTACGGCGACGGCCAGGGCGGCCCCGACGTCGACAAGGCCGCCGCGGCCCTGTCGGCCGCCGGCGTCAGCACCCCGGTGTCGATCGACCTGCAGTACAGCCCCGACCACTACGGCGCGTCGAGCGACGAAGAATACGCGCTGATCAAGTCGCAGCTCGAGGCGAGCGGCCTCTTCACCGTCAACCTGCAGTCGACCCTGTGGGACACCTACAGCACCGAGCGCCGCGAGGACGCCTACCCCGTGTACCAGCTGGGTTGGTTCCCCGACTTCTCGGACGCCGACAACTACCTGACGCCGTTCTTCAGCGCGGACAACTTCGTCGGCAACCACTACGACAGCCCGACCGTCCAGGGTCTGCTGACGCAGGAGATCGGCGAGCAGGACGCCTCGGCACGCGAGGCCGTCATCGGTCAGATCCAGGACGCCGTCGCGGCCGACCTGCCCACGCTGCCGCTGCTGCAGGGCACGCAGGTCGTCGTGTCGCAGTCCGACGTCAAGGGCGTGGACGACACGCTCGACGCGTCGTTCAAGTTCCGTTACGGTGCGCTGAGCCGCTGACGCGCCTCCTCGTCCCCTGAGCCCCGCCGGTCCGCCGGTCGGGCTCGGGGGGCGGGGGACTCCGCACCACGGCCGTACGCCGAGGGGGCGACCCGCGACACCGCGGGGCGCCCCCTCCGGCCTGCGACCGGCACCACACCATCGAAAGGCCCAACGACGTGACCCTGATCACCGACGGCTCCCTCACGGCGCCGCCCACCTCGACCCCCGGGAAGTCCCGGGGCTCCGGCGGCGGCGGCCTCGGACGCTACATCGTGGTCCGCGCGATCCTCATCGTGCCGACCGTGTTCATCCTCGTCACGCTCGTGTTCTTCCTGATGCGCGTCGTCGGGAACCCGATCACCGCCTCCGTCGGCGGGCGCCTCACCGAGGCGCAGCTGCAGGAGCGCCTCGCCGCGGCCGGCTACGACCGCCCGGTCATCGTGCAGTACCTCGAGTACCTCGGCCAGATCGTCCGCGGCGACTTCGGCACGACCGCGACCGACAACCGTGCGATCAGCGACATCCTGCTGCAGTACGGCAGCGCCACCATCGAGCTGGTCTTCTACGCGCTGATCGTCGCGCTCGTGCTGGGCATCCCGCTCGGCATGCTCGCGGCCTACGTGCGCGACCGTTGGCCCGACGCCATCCTGCGCGTGCTGGCGATCCTCGCCTACGCGACCCCCGTCTTCTTCGCCGGCCTGCTGCTCAAGCTGACCTTCTCGGTCTGGCTCGGCTGGCTGCCCCTCGGCGGTCGCGCCAGCACGCGCGTGGCCATCGCGCTCGGCCGCATCGACGACCCGACGGGCATCTACATCGTCGACGCCCTGCGGACGGGCAACTCGACGATCATCACCGACGTCCTGTCGCACGCCGTGCTGCCGGCCCTGGCGCTCGGCGTCCTCACCGCGGGCATCTTCCTGCGCCTGGTGCGCACCAACGTGATCGGCACCCTCGGCTCCGAGTACGTCGACGCGGCGCGCTCTCGAGGCGTGAGCGAGTTCCGCCTCGTGCGGGCCCACGCCCTCAAGCCGGCGCTCATCCCGATCATCACCGTGATGGGCCTGCAGATCGCCATGCTGCTCGGTGGCTCCGTGCTGACCGAGACGACCTTCGGCTGGCGGGGGCTGGGCTTCCAGCTGCAGCAGTACCTGTCCGCCCGTGACTTCGTCGCCGTGCAGGGCATCGTCGCCGTGCTCGCCGTCATCGTCGCGGTGACCAACTTCGTGGTCGACGTGATCGCCGCGCTGATCGACCCCCGGGTGAGGTACTGACCATGACCGACGCAACCGTCGCGGCCGACCGCCGCGAACCCCTCTTCCTGCGCCTGCCCGTCGTGGCCCAGATCCGCCGCTCGGTCGGGCTGCAGCGCGGCATGCTGCTCACCGGCGTCGTCATCGTCGCCGTCTTCGTGCTGCTCGCGGTCTTCGCGCCGCTCATCGCCCCGTACGGCTTCGGCCAGCTGCGCGGCGCCACCGAGGCGTTCCCGCGCCAGGCGCCTCCGTCGGCCGAGCACCTCTGGGGCACCACGGTCGGCGGCTACGACGTCTTCAGCCGCGTCATGTGGGGCACCCGCACCGCCGTGGCCGTCGTCATCGTGGCCGTCGTGCTCTCGATCACCATCGGCGTCACCCTCGGCCTGGTGTCGGGCTACCTCGGCGGCTGGCTCGACCGCGTGCTCGTCGTCATCGCCGACGCGGTCTACGCGTTCCCGTCGCTGCTGCTCGCCATCGTCGTCTCGATCGTCATCAGCGGCGGCCAGTCGAGCCTGTGGGGCGGCATCGTGTCGGCGGGCATCTCGATCACCGTGGTGTACGTGCCGCAGTACTTCCGCGTCGTCCGGGCCGAGGCCACCCGACTGAAGGCCGAGGCCTTCGTCGAGTCCGCGAAGGTCAACGGCAGCAGCACGGGCCGCATCATGTTCAAGCACGTCCTGCGCAACGCGACGCGCAGCCTGCCGCTCATCCTGACGCTCAACGCGTCCGAGGCGATCCTGACCCTCGCGGCCCTGGGCTTCCTCGGCTTCGGCATCGGCCCGACGTCGGCGGCCGAGTGGGGCTACGACCTCAACCGTGCCCTCTCCGACACGGCCAGCGGCATCTGGTGGACCGGCGTGTTCCCGGGTGCGGCGATCGTGCTCATGGTGCTCGGCATCACGCTGATGGGCGAGAGCATGAACGACCTGGCCGACCCGCGCCTCCGGACCCGCCGTCGCGCGAAGCGCAAGACGGGGGCCACCCGCGCAGCCGGGCAGGCACCGACCACGACGAACGACGAGGTGACCGCATGAGCGCCGACACGACCACGACGGGCCGACCGGCCGCCCCCCGCGACGAGCGTCCCGTCGCCGTCGGCATCACCGACCTCGAGGTGACCTTCGCGACCGACGGCGGTGACGTGGCCGCCGTGCGGGGCGTGACCCTCGACGTCCGTGCCGGCGAGGTCCTGGCGATCGTCGGCGAGTCCGGCAGCGGCAAGACGGTGACCGCGAAGACGATCCTCGGCCTGCTGCCCGAGACCGCCGTCGCGACGGGAGCCGTGCTGCTCTCGGGGCAGAACGTGCTCGAGGTCGGCGCGAAGAAGGTGCGCGAGCTGCGCGGCACCGACGTCGCCATGGTCTTCCAGGAGCCCTCGACCGCGCTCAACCCCGTCTACACGGTGGGCTGGCAGATCGCCGAGGGCCTGCGGGCCCACGGCAAGGTGGGACGCAAGGAGGCGCGGGTCAAGGCGATCGACATCCTGCGTCGCGTGGGCATCCCCGACCCCGAGACCCGCGTCGACTACTACCCGCACCAGTTCTCGGGCGGGCAGAAGCAGCGCGTGGTGATCGCCATGGCGCTCGTGCTCGACCCGTCGGTGATCGTCGCCGACGAACCGACCACCGCCCTCGACGTGACGGTCCAGGCCGAGATCCTCGACCTGCTGCGCCGCTGCCGCGACGAGTTCGGCACGGCCATCGTGCTCATCACGCACAACATGGGCGTCGTCGCCGACCTCGCCGACCGGGTCGCGGTCATGTACCTCGGCAAGGTGGTCGAGCAGGCCCCGGCCGTCGAGCTCTTCGCGAACCCGCAGGACGACTACACGAAGCGCCTGCTCGGCTCGGTGCCCAAGCTCGAGGCCCGCGGCCACACCCAGCAGGAGCAGCCGGCCGACAGCGAGGTCGTCGTGCGGGCGCGGGGACTCGAGATCGAGTACCCGGGCCGCCTCGGTCGTGGTGGGTTCCGGGCCGTCAAGGGCGTCGACTTCACGATCGCCCGCGGCGAGGTGGTCGGCCTGGTCGGCGAGAGCGGCTCGGGCAAGACCACGATCGGGCGGGCCATCGCCGGCCTGACGAAGGTCACCGGTGGCTCGCTCGAGGTGCTCGGCATCGAGATGAACGGCGTGCACGAGCGGGACTTCAAGCCGAAGCGCGCCGACATCGGCTTCGTCTTCCAGGACCCCGCGTCGAGCTTCAACCCGTTGCTCACGATCGCCGAGTGCGTCGCCGAGCCGCTCATCGTGCACGGTCGTGCGAAGGACGCCCGGGCCGCCCGCCCGCGCGTCGACGAGTTGCTCGAGGCGGTCCAGCTGCCGAAGTCGTTCGCCGACCGGTACCCGCACGAGCTCAGCGGCGGCCAGCGTCAACGGGCGAGCCTCGCCCGGTCGCTCGCCCTCGACCCCACGCTGCTGATCGCCGACGAACCCACCAGCGCGCTCGACGTGTCGGTCCAGGCCCGCGTGCTCGAGCTCTTCACCGAGCTGCAGTCCGAGCTGGGCTTCGCGGCGCTCTTCATCAGCCACGACCTCGCGGTCGTCAACATGCTCGCCGACCGCATCGGCGTGCTGTTCCACGGCGACCTGATCGAGAGCGGGCCGAACGACCAGGTGCTCGGCGCCCCCGAGCACCCGTACACCCAGCGCCTGCTGGCCTCGCTGCCGGTGCCCGACCCGATCGAGCAGGCGTCGCGGCGCGAGCACCTGGCCCGGCTCGACCGCGAGGCGGCGACGGGCGGCGACCGCACGGCGACCGACGGCCACCCCGCCGGCGGGGCGGCCTGACGGTGGCGGCCCGCGAGCTCGACCTCGACCAGCCGGTCGTCACCGACGACCTGTCGCTGCTCTACCCCGCGCGCGCGGGCCACCCGGCCGTCCGTGCGGTCGACGGCGTGACCCTGCGGGTCGAGCCGGGCGAGATCGTCGCCGTCCTCGGCGAGAGCGGCTCGGGCAAGTCGACGCTCGCCATGGCCCTCGCCGGGCTCACCGGCACCGGGCGCGTCGACGAGGGGCGTCCGCGCCTGGTCGGCGGCACCGCCCGCGTCTTCGGGCAGGACGTCGGCAAGCTGTCCGGTCGACGTCGCGACCGGCTGTCGACGATGGTCGGCTACCTCGCGCAGGACGACGGCGAACGCCTGAGCCCCGACCTCACCGTCGGCGAGGCCATCGCCGAGCCGATCTACCTTCGAGACCGGAAGTTCGACCGCACCGAGGCCGGGCGCATCGTCGCGACGTTGGTCGACGGCGTCCACCTGCCGCTCGGCACCATGCTCAAGCAGACCTGGGAACTCAGCTCGGGTCAACGCCAACGCGTCGCCCTGGCCCGCAGCCTCGTGCTCGAGCCCCCGCTGCTCATCGCCGACGAGCCCGCCCGGGGGGTCGACGTGCTGGTGCGGCAGGCCGTGCTCGACGTGATCAAGAACCTGCACGAGGGGCGTCAGTTCTCGGCGCTCGTCGTCACGTCGTCGGTCGCCGAGGCCCGCGCCATCACCGACCGCGTCGCCGTCATGCGGGGCGGCCGCCTCGTGGGTCTGGGCGACATCGACGACGTGTTGCGCACCGGCATCGACCCTTACGTCAAGGTCCTGTCCCAGACGACGCCGATCGACATCATCCGCCCGGAGGAGCGCGAGGCGTCCCGCCGGGCGCCCGACGCCGACGGCGTGGGCCCCGAGTCACCGTGACCGCCGACTCGACCGGTGGGGCCGTCGCGGGGGACGCGCCCCGGGCGTCGACCCCGGGAGGCGCGCGCGGCCACCGCGCGGTCCTCACCACGGGCCCCGCGCCGACGCCCGGGCGACGGCCGACCCCCGGCCCCGTCTCGGTGGCCCCGCGCGAGACCCCGGTCTTCGTCGAGGCCGTCCGTGCCGGGGGAGCCGAGGTCGTCCCCCTCGGCCCCGACACCCGCGGCCTGGTCTGGCTCTCGTACCGCGACCCCGCGGGCCTCGCCCGCGCCCTGGACGACCACCCCGGCATCGAGTGGGTGCAGCTGCCCTACGCCGGCGTCGACGCCTTCGCCGAGGTGATCGCGGCCCGGGCCGACCGGGCCCTGCCGCTCTGGACCAGCGCCAAGGGCGCGTTCGCCGAGCCCGTGGCCGAACACGCCCTCATGCTCGTGCTCTCGCTGCTGCGCGTCGTGCCGCAGCGCGTCCGGGCGACCTCGTGGGCCACCGAGCAGCAGGGCCGTTCGCTGTACGGGGCCCACGTCGTCATCGTCGGCGCCGGGGGAATCGCGGTCGAGTTGATGCGCCTGCTGGCGCCGTTCGACGTGCGGGTCACGATCGTGCGACGCTCGGACGACCCCGTGGCGGGTGCCGACCGGACGGTCGCCGTGGACCGGCTCGACGAGGTGCTGCCCGACGCGGACGTCGTCGTGCTCGCCGCCGCGGCGACGCCCGGCACCTCCGGCCTGTTCGACGCGCGTCGGCTCGCGTTGCTGCCGCCGACGGCCGTGCTCGTCAACGTCGCCCGGGGCAGCCTCGTCGACACCGACGCCCTCGTCGACGCCGTCCGGGCCGAGCGGCTGTGGGGTGCCGGGGTCGACGTCACGACGCCCGAGCCGCTGCCGGACGGCCATCCGCTGTTCGGCGAGCCGCGCGTCGTCGTGACTCCGCACCAGGCGGACACTCCCGAGATGACGGCCCCCCTGCTCGCCGAACGCATCCGTCACAACGTCGCGGCGTTCGTCGGCCGGGGCGACTTCGTCGGCGTCGTCGACCCGCGCGCCGGGTACTGAGCCGGTGTCCGCGGTCGTCCGACGCGCCGGGTCGGCACCGTGGTCCGACGGGGCCCCAGATCTTTGCTAGAGTTGTCTCCGCTGTCACGGACGAAGGTCCGAGGCGGTTGCCATTCCTCGATAGCTCAATTGGCAGAGCAGCCGGCTGTTAACCGGCAGGTTGTTGGTTCGAGTCCAACTCGGGGAGCGAAGGCCCAGAGGCTCCACCCTCTGGGCCTTTTCTCTTGCCCCCGAAAGTCGTCTCCTGCGTGCGAAGGTCTTCTCCCGCGTGCGAAGGTCTTCTCCCGCCTGCGACAGGTGCCGCGGGGCCGAGACCGACGGAGGCGCGTCCTGCGGTTCGCAGGACGCGCCTCCCTGGACTCGGGGTCGGCTCGCTCACCGGTCAGTCCTCGAGGTGGTCGACGCCCGGCAGCCAGGTGTTGCCCGGCTGGCCCCAGCCCTTCTTGCGGACGGCCTTGGCCGCCGCCTTGTGGAACGGGTGCTCGAGCCGGTCGGCGTAGAGCACGCCGTCGAGGTGGTCGTACTCGTGCTGGAAGATGCGGGCGAGCCAGCCCCAGGCCTCGATCTCGACCTCGTCGCCGTCGAGGTCGGTGGCCCGCAGCACGACTCCGTCGGCCCGACGCAGCGGGAACCTCTCCCCGGGCACGGACAGGCAGCCCTCGGACTCCGACTCGTCGTCGAGCGGCTCGATCGACAGGGGGCTCTGCCAGAGCGTCGGGTTGACGGCCACCCCGCGCCAGAGGGTTCCGTCGTCATCGGTCCACGAATAGACGAAGAGTCGCTTGCCGACGCCCACCTGCGGGCCCGCGAGGCCGACCCCGGGGGCGGCGTCCATCGTGTCGAACATGTCGGCGACGAGGGCGCGCAGCTCGTCGTCGACGACGGTCACCTCGGAGGCGGGGGAGTGGAGCACGGGGTCACCCGTGATGGAAATGGGTCGAACGGCCATTCGTCCAGACTATCCAGCGCCACGGCGCTAGCGTGGACGCCGTGACGACGGACATCGGGGAGCTCACCCACCAGGTATCCCTGACCCCCTACCAGGCCCTCGGCATCCCCATCGCCCTCATCGGTGCGGTGTTCCTCTCGATCGGTGCGCAGTTGCAGCACCAGGGGGTCGCCAAGGTCGAGCGCCGCATCGGCGCCGCCACGAGCGGCATGAACGTCCGCCAGGTGCTGGCACTCGTCGGTCGACCGTCGTGGGTGCTGGGCACGCTGCTGCTCGGGCTCGCGATCCTCTTCCAGCTCACCAGCCTGCGCATCGCCCCGCTGCTCGTGGTGCAGCCCCTCGGCGCGGTGGCGCTCGTCATCACGGCCGTCCTCAACTCGCGGGCGACGGGTCGTCGGCTCGACCGGCGTGCCAAGCGGGCGATCCTGTTCTGCGTCGGCGGCGTGGGCCTTTTCGTCACGGTCGCCGCGTTCACGGCCATCGAGCCCGAGATCACGACGCGACAGCTCGTCACCGTGCTCGTCATCCTCGCCGCGGTGGGGGCCGTGCTCGGCATCGCCTTCGCGCTCCTTCGCCGCCGGCGCAGCGCGCTGTTCTACATCATCGCGGCCGGCGTGCTCTACGGCTTCGTCGCGACCCTGGCGAAGGTGGTGCTGAACCGCGTGTTCGCGGGCAACTTCGACTGGCTCACGATCGTCTGCATCGTCTTCCTCCTCGCGGCGGGCCTGCTCGGCGGGTACTTCGTGCAGAACGCCTACTCGTCCGGTCCGCCGGACCTCGTCATCGCCGGCCTCACCGTCGTCGACCCGCTCATCGCCGTCGGCATCGGCATCGTCGTGCTGGGCGAGGCGCAGAACGCACCGCCCGTCGCCGGGGTCTTCTTCGTCATCGCCGCCGCGGTGGCCGTCTACGGCGTGTTCCAGCTCGCCAAATACCATCCGCAGACCCGAGCCTGAGCTAGCGTGGGGTCGTCGCGACCGACGGTCCCACCACCCGCCGGACGCGTGACGCGCCACCCCGGCCACCGAGCACGAGAAAGACGCCACGAACCGTGACCACCGCCCCGATGCCCTCGGAACCCGGCCACCCCGTCGACGCGACGACGGCCGACGCCGCCACCCGCGCCTCCTCGGGGTCGTCGGACCGACTCACCGTGCTGATCGCCGGCGACACGTTCCCGCCCGACGTCAACGGAGCGGCCAACTTCACCGAGCGGCTCGCCGTGGGACTCGCCCAGCGCGGGCACGACGTGCACCTCATGGTCCCGGCGGCCAGCCGCCACCACGGCACCTTCCTCGAGCAGCACGGCGGCGTGACGCTCACCGTGCACCGGCTCTACTCGACGCGCTGGCCGTTGCACGACTGGTTGCGCTTCGCGACGCCGTGGCGGGTGCAAGAGCACGCCGAGAAGATCTTCGACGAGATCCACCCCGACGTCGTCCACATCCAGTCGCACATCGTCATGGGTCGCGGGGTCGCGCAGGTCGCCGAACGTCGGGGCGTGCGCGTCGTCGCCACGAACCACTTCATGCCCGAGAACCTGCTCGAGCACACCGGTCTGCCCAAGGGCCTGCGCGCCAAGGCGACCCAGATCGCCTGGAACGACGCCAGCAAGACGTTCCACCGGGCCGCGGCCATCACGACGCCCACGCAGAAGGCGGCGACGTTCCTCGAGAAGTCCGTCGCCGTCAGCGGCGTGCTCGCCGTCTCGTGCGGCATCGAAGCCGGCCACTACACCGCCCTCGACACGCGTCCCGACGCGAACCGCATCGTCTTCGTGGGCCGGGTCACCGCCGAGAAGCAGATCGACGTGCTGCTGCGCGCCATGACCCTGCTCGACCCCGCGCTCGGCGCGACGCTCACGATCGTCGGCGGGGGCGACCTGTTCAAGCAGCTGCAGGCCACCAGCCGCGACCTGGGACTCGCCGACGTCGTGACGTTCGTGGGCTACCTGTCCGACGACGAACTGCGCCGCACGTTGACCGAGTCGACCGTCTTCGCCATGCCCTCCATCGCCGAGCTGCAGAGCATCGCCAGCCTCGAGGCGATGGCCTCGGGCCTGCCGATCGTCGTGGCCGACGCGATGGCGCTTCCGCACCTCGTCGACGAGGGCGAGAACGGCTACCTCTTCCGCCCGGGCGACAGCCGCGACCTCGCCGACAAGCTCACGACGGTGCTGACGAAGTCCGACGACGACTACCTCGCCATGCGGCGGGCGAGCCTCAAGATGATCGAGGGGCACGACATCGAGCGCACCCTGAGCGTGTTCGAGAGCCTGTATCGTGGTCAGCCGGTGGTCCCCTCCACCGACGCGGCGTCCGACCGCGCACACTGACGGTCGACCGCGGCACCGCCCCGGCCGACCCCGGCGCGCACCGGTGGGTCGACGCGGGGGGCGGTAGCTCAGCCGGTTAGAGCAGTCGACTCATAATCGATCGGTCACGGGTTCAAGTCCCGTCCGCCCTACTCCGGCACGCACCGGTGGCCCCGGCCCGGCACCCGTCGGCCTAGGGGCCCGCTGTGAGCGCGGCCGCGTCGTCGCCTCGCGTGCGCCGTGCGTGGCACGATGTCGTCCATGTTCACCAAGCGGCCCCGACGGCCGGAGCCCGACCCCGACTCCTGGGGCGGCGATCCCTCGTCCGACGACGACCGACGGTCCGGGCCGGCGCGCATGGGCGTCGGCGCACAGGTCTACGTGCTCGACTCCGACGACGACCCCGCGACGCCCTTCCCGTACGGTCCGACCGGCATCGTCGTCCGGGCCGGCGGCAGCGCCTGGCAGGGGGTCTCGGCCATCGGCGGCTCGGCCCGCACCTGGTGGGTCGAGTTCGACTCGCCCCAGATCGACCGCGACGGAGACGGGCCCGTCACGCAGGCGCAGGTCGCCGAGCGATGGCTACGCTTGGCGCCCCTGGCCTGACCCGCCCGGGGCATGACCAGCCCTTGGCCTGACCCGCCCGTGGCCTGACCCGCCCGGGGCCTGACCCGCCCGGGGCCTGACCCGCCCGTGGCCTCACCCACCGCTCGCCCGACCGGATCCGTCCTGGCCGTGACCGCTTCCGCCGCGACCGCCCGCCCCGTCCCGCGTCAGCCACACGCGCCTCCCGCCCTGCTCGCTCGGCCCCCCATCCGTCGCGGGGCCGACAATTCCTGGTTCCTGCTGCGCCGCTCTGTTTCGGCCCCGCCTGTCCGGGCCGGCGCGTGCGCGGCGGAGCACCTGCCCGGAGTTGCCGTCAGGGGCCCGTGCTGACGCGCCGATCCGTTCCGAGCCGGGCCCGCCCGCACTCGGCCCGGGTCCGGTCCGGCCCCGTCGCGTCGCCGTGTCGGCAGTTCCTGGCTCCTGCTGCGCCCTCGCGTCACGGGCCCGCCTTGTCGGGCCTGCGCGTGTGCGGTGCAGCAGCGGCCCTGAGTTGCCGACAGGGCGGACGGCACTCCGCGGTCCACCGGCGCCGGGGCGGAAGGGTGCACGGCCCGATCCCGTCGGCGGTCGCGCGCCACGGGAATGCCGACCCCCACCCCGCGGTTCGGTCAAGTGCATGCAAACGCATGCAGATGACCTAAGGTGGAGCAATGCAGTTCGGAATCTTCAGCGTCGGCGACATCACGACCGACCCGACCACCGGCGTGACCCCGACCGAGGGCGAGCGCCTCCAGGCGATGGTCACGATCGCGAAGAAGGCCGAGGAGGTCGGCCTCGACGTCTACGCGGCCGGCGAGCACCACAACCCGCCCTTCGTGAACTCGAGCCCCACGACGCTGTTGGCCTACATCGCCGCCCAGACCGAGCGCATCGTGCTGAGCACCGCCACCACCCTGATCACCACGAACGACCCGGTGAAGATCGCCGAGGACTTCGCGCTGCTGCAGCACCTCGCGGGCGGCCGCGTCGACCTGACGCTCGGGCGGGGCAACACGGGGCCGGTGTACCCGTGGTTCGGCAAGGACATCCGTCAGGGCATCAACCTCGCCATCGAGAACTACGCCCTGCTCCACCGTCTGTGGCGCGAGGACGTCGTCGACTGGAAGGGCCACTTCCGTACCCCGTTGCAGGGCTTCACGGCGACCCCCCGCCCCCTCGACGGCGTCGCCCCCTTCGTGTGGCACGGCTCGATCCGCAGCCCCGAGATCGCCGAGCAGGCCGCCTACTACGGCGACGGCTTCTTCGCGAACCACATCTTCTGGCCCGCCTCGCACACGAAGCAGATGGTCGAGCTCTACCGCACCCGCTTCGAGCACCACGGCCACGGCCGTGCCGACCAGGCGATCGTCGGCCTCGGCGGTCAGGTGTTCCTGGCGAAGAACTCGCAGGACGCCAAGCGGACCTTCCGGCCGTACTTCGACAACGCTCCCGTCTACGGTCACGGCCCGAGCATGGAGGACTTCACGAGCCAGACCCCTCTCACGGTCGGCAGCCCGCAGGAGGTCATCGACCGCACCCTCGGCTTCCGCGACTACGTCGGCGACTACCAGCGCCAGCTCTTCCTGATGGACCACGCCGGCCTGCCCCTGAAGACGGTCCTCGAGCAGCTCGACATCCTGGGCGGCGAGGTCGTGCCGGTCCTCCGCCGCGAGTTCGCGGCGAACCGTCCGGCCGACGTGCCCGACGCCCCCACGCACGCCTCGCTCGTCGAGGCCCGTGCGTCGCAGTCCGCCGGCACCCCCACCGCGCACGACGCCCTCGTCGCGTCGTCCGCCCGCTGACGGCCCCGGGAGGCGCGCCATGAGCACCAAGAAGATCGTCGCCCTGTCCGCCGGGCTGAGCCAGCCGTCGTCCACCCGCCTGCTCGCCGACCGCCTCGTCGAGGCGACGACGCGCGACCTCGTCGGTCGCGGGTCGTTCGTCGAGGTCGAGGTGGTCGAGCTGCGCGACCTGGCGCACGAGGTGACGGACGCGATGCTCACCGGGTTCGCGCCTCCCGCCCTGGCGGCGGCGCTCGAGAAGGTGACGACCGCCGACGGCGTCATCGCGGTGACGCCCGTGTTCTCGTCGTCGTACAGCGGGCTCTTCAAGTCGTTCGTCGACGTGCTCGACCACAAGGCGTTGACGGGCACGCCCGTGCTCGTCGCGGCGACCGGCGGCACGGCCCGGCACTCGCTCGCCCTCGAGTACGCGGTGAGACCGCTCTTCGCGTACCTGCAGGCGGTCGTCGTGCCGACGTCGGTCTTCGCGGCGTCCGAGGACTGGGGCGAGGGCGACGGCACGTCGACGACGCTGCCCGAGCGCGTCACCCGCGCCGCGGGGGAGTTCGCCGATCTGGTCGACCGGCACCAGGGCGGCGCGGACGACGCGTTCGCGGCCGTCGTGCCGTTCGACGAGCAGCTGCGTCGCCTGGCCGTGGGCGGCGACGACCCGCAGGCCTGAGCCGGACGGCGAGGAGGCGCGGTGCGCGTCCCGAGGCCGTGCCGCGCCTCGGGGCATGAACCGCGCCTCCTCGGCGTTGACCCCGGCAGACCCCAGGAGGACCGATGACCGACACCACCCCCGGCACCGACCGAGCCGACGCCCCGTCCGGGACGGCGGCAGGTCAGGCCGAGCTCGACCGTTTCCACGCGCTGCGCCGCACCCGGGCCGTGTCGCCGCAGGGCCCGCTGGCGCTGACGGGCACGCAGTGGGTCGACCACGAGCAGACCGTCTGGGGAGTCCCGGGGCGGTGGGCCCCGACGCCGCAGGGCGTGTCGGGACTGGCCCTCACGGCGACCGCCGCGGACGGCATCCGGGTCGACGGCGACCTCGTCGACGGCACCGTCGTCGTGGCGGGGGACGACGCGATGACGCCGAGTGCCCTGAGGTTCTCGCCGACGACGACCGGCACGGTGATCGCGAACGACGACCACACCGGCTACGCCCTGCGCGTCTGGGATTCCGCCTCGGACGCCGTCACGGGGTTCGGCTCGATCGACGCGTTCCCGTTCGACCCCGACTGGGTGGTCACGGCCGACTTCGTGCCGACCGCGCCCGACGCCCTGGTCGACATCCGCCACCAGAAGGACCTCGAGCTCAGCCGCCCCAAGCCGCTGCCCGGGCTCATCCGTTTCTCGGGCGGCGGGGTCGACCACGAACTCGCCGCCTTCCCGTCGGGGGACGGCGATCGTCTGCAGCTCGTCTTCGGCGACGCCACCAACGGCGACAGCACGTACTCGGTCGGGCGGTTCCTCTTCCCGACCCCGGCCGGCGACGGCACGATCACCCTCGACTTCAACCGTGCCGTCCTGCCGCCCTGCGCGTTCTCGTACGCGTTCAACTGCCCGATCCCGCCGGCCCAGAACCGCTTCACGCTGCCGATCGAGGCGGGCGAGAAGAACGTGCTCGACGCGGCCGGCCATCCGCTGCACTAGCCGCCGTGCCCACCGTGGACCGACGGTGCCGGGCCGCGGTGGGATGATCGGACGGTGTTCTTCCTGCTGCGTCGCCTGGCCGACGGCGACGTCGAGCTGACCCGCTTCGGACGCGGCTCGTCGGGTCGCCTCGAGGTGGTCGGCGTCGAGACGGTCGCCGCGACCGACCTGCCGCGGCGGGTCGCCGACCTCGAGCGCGAGGCCTCGCCCCGCTGGGTCTGGGACGACACCCCGCGGTGGTACCCGCGCCTCCTCGACGCCGGGGTCACCGTGGCCCGGTGCGTCGACCTGCGGCTCGTGCACGCCCTCCTGCGGCTGTCGACGGCGACGCCCGGGTTCGCCTCGGACGGGCCTCGACCGGGGCCCTGGGACGTCCCGCAGGCGGCGCCCGGCGAGTCGGACGGTCTGTTCGAGGTCGTGCCCGACTCGTTGCCCGACCCGGTGGGCGAGTTCGTGGCCCAGCGCGACGCCGTCGAGGCGTCGTCGACGCGGGGCCGACTCGAACTGCTCGTCGCCGCCGAGTCGACCGGGGCGTTGATCGCCGTCGAGATGCGGCACCGGGGCATCCCGTGGTCGCCCCGGGTGCACGACGAACTGCTCACCGCGGCCCTCGGGTCGAGGCCGGCACCGGGCGAGCGCCCTGCCCGCATGCGCACGGCCCTCGACGAGGTGCGACG
This sequence comes from Frigoribacterium sp. PvP054, assembly GCF_040547465.1. Taxonomy (NCBI): domain Bacteria; kingdom Bacillati; phylum Actinomycetota; class Actinomycetes; order Micrococcales; family Microbacteriaceae; genus Frigoribacterium; species Frigoribacterium sp. PvP054. Next base: position 1,929 of record NZ_JBEPPU010000010.1, on the reverse strand, counting down.
GGCCCTCGACGCGCCCGACCTCAACCCCGACTCGCCGGCCGAGCTGGTCAGGGCCCTGAACCGTGCGGGCGTCCTGGTGCAGTCCACGCGCCAGTGGGAGCTGCAGCGGCACGAGCACCCCGCCGTCGGACCCCTGCTCCACTACAAGAAGATGCAGCGGCTGCTCGTGGCCAACGGTTGGTCGTGGCTGGACGCCTGGGTGCGCGACGGTCGGTTCCGCCCCGACTACGTGCCCGGCGGCGTCGTGACCGGACGATGGGCCACGAGCGGAGGAGGCGCGCTGCAGTTGCCGAAGGCGGTCCGGGGGGCCGTCGTGGCCGACCCCGGCTGGAGCCTCGTGGTGGCCGACGCCTCGCAACTCGAGCCGCGCATCCTGACCGGGCTGTCCGGCGACCGGGCGATGGCGCGGGCGGGGGCGGGCGACCTCTACGAGGGCATCGTCGCGAGCGGCGCCGTGGCGTCGCGGGCCGAGGCGAAGGTGGCCATGCTGGGCGCCATGTACGGGGCGACGCAGGGCGAGAGCGGCCGGCTCGTGCCGCGCTTGGCCCGACGGTTCCCCGACGCGATGGCGCTGGTCGAGGCCGCGGCCCGCACGGGCGAGGCCGGGGGAGTCGTCGACACCCTGCTCGGGCGCAGCTCGCCTCGGCCTATCGACGAGCCCGGGGCCGCCGGGTCCGCGGCAGGCGCCCTCCCGCCCGAGATGGGCGTTCGCCCGGCCGACCGTGACGCCCGCTCGTGGGGTCGCTTCACCCGGAATTTCGTCGTGCAGGGGACGGCGGCCGAGTGGGCCCTGTGCTGGATGGGCGCCCTGCGACGGCGCCTGCACGCCCGGTGGGGAGCCGGGGTCGACGCGCCCCACCTGGTGTTCTTCCTGCACGACGAGGTGGTGGTGCACGCGCCCGTCGGGGTCGCCGACGAGGTGGCCGGTCTGGTCACCGAGAGCGCCGTCGAGGCCGGTCGGCTGCTGTTCGGCGAAGCTCCCGTGGCGTTCCCCGTGACGGTCGCGGTCGTCGACGACTACTCGCAGGCGAAGTGAGGCCGGCAGCGCGCCGGCGACCCGCCCGGGGCGGCACCGTCTTCGCAGGTGTTACACAGTTGTGATTTCTCAGCCGGGTCGGTCATAATTCACGAGACGGGCTCCGGTCCGTGAGTCATCGGGCCCCGGCCCGCACAATCGAAGAACGCACACGAGTCACGTCTGACAGGTCGATGGGGAAGTCGCACCTGAACCAGATGGAGGAATCGTGGCTGCTGCAACCGCTCGGGGAGTGCTCTACGTGCACTCGTCCCCTCGTGCACTGTGCCCACACGTCGAGTGGGCCGTCGGTCGTGCCCTCGGGCACGGCGTGAACTTCGCCTGGGTCGACCAGCCCGTGCTGCCCGGCGCCCAGCGCACCGAGTTCTCGTGGCAGGGCGACGAGGGCTCCGGTGCCCGCATCGCCTCCGCCCTGCGTGGATGGGAGCACCTGCGGTACGAGGTGACCGAAGATCCCGGCGAGGACCACGACGGTGGTCGCTGGATGCACTCGCCCGACCTCGGGGTGTTCTTCGCGCAGACCGACACGGCGGGCAACACCGTCATCCCCGAGGACCGCATCCGCTACGCCATGGAGATCGCGGGGTCCAACGCCCTCGAGCTGCACCGCGAGCTGCGCCTCGCCCTCGGCCAGGCCTGGGACGACGAGCTCGAACCTTTCCGCTACAGCGGCGAGGGCAACCCCGTCGTCTGGTTGCACAAGGTCGGTTGACCCGCCACCGCTCGGGCCAGGTGTGCCCCGAGACGACCGGGTGACCACGCAGGAGGCGGGGGGGGGGGGGGGGACCCCCCCCCCCCCCCCCCCCCCCCCCCCGCGGGGGCCGGCCCCCCCCCGCCCCCCCCCGGGGGGGGGGCGGCCCCCCCCCCCCCACCCCCGCCCCCCCCCCCACCCC
>NZ_JBEPPU010000009.1:0-131392 GCF_040547465.1 Frigoribacterium sp. PvP054 | reverse complement strand
CGTCGGCCTCGGCGACCCGGTGCAGGAGAGCGTCCGGCGCGGCTACGAGGACGCCTTCTCGTTCTTGGTCGACGACCACGGCTGGTCGCGCGGCGCCGGCCGAGGAGGCGCGGGCTCAGCCCCAGAGGCGCGTCGCGATCGAGCCGATCAGGTCGTCCGTCGGCACGTTCGTCTGGTCGACGGTGACGACGACGTCGTCGCGCACCCAGTAGGTCTGCGTGCGGTCGACCGGGTACTGCGGGTCGGGCGTCACGAGCTGGCAGCTGCGGCCGTCGTGGACGGCGGTGCAGGTGTAGCCCTGCGACGCGAAGCCGTCGAGGGCCGCGGCGCCGGCCGCGGGTTCGAGGTGCCCCATCGCGACCGAGATGCCGGAGACGTCCGAGCGCGGGTCGCGCCAGAGGCAGGACAGCTCGGTGGCCGCCGCGACGACGTCGCGCGCACCGGCCCCGGCGGGCGGGGTGGTCGGCGTGACCACGCCCGAGCTCGTGCCCGAGCCGCCGAACTCGACCGGGTTGAGGGGGATGTCGCCGAAGGTCGAGGCGTAGGTCGCCTGGTCGACGATGTCGGTGCAGTCGGTCGGCAGGGCGACGGGAGCCGACCCGCCGGGATCGGAGGCGGTCGGCTCGGGCGTCGGCGTGCCCGAGGGGGTGCTCGACGGGTCGGCCGTGCTCGTCGACGTCGGACCGGTCGACGCCGAGCCGGACGCCGACGGGTCGGGGGTCGCGCCGCCGGGGCCGGTCGTGCAGCCCGTCGCGAGGGCCAGGACGAGGCCGATGGTCGCCCCCGTGGTGATCGCCGTGTGCCTCATGGTCGTGCCCCTCTGGTCGTCGTCGACGGCCGTCGCCCGTCGGCTCCGACGCTACCGACCTGTCTGCCCGGAGGACTCGTCCTGCAGGATGACCTGGAGCCCGGGCGGGTCACGATCCTGTCACGGCGGTGGCTCGTCGCCGGTCCGGCACGGGATGCGAGACTGGTCGGCAACGACACGGCCGTCACCGACGACGGCGCACGGCGGGCACGACGAGGCCCGCCCCACCAGAGAGGGTGGCCGATGAGCACGCAGCAGCACGCGTCCGAGCACGAGCACGAGGCCGAGGCGACGACCGACGCGGGCGGCGGGGGCGACGCGACCCGCGCCTCCTCGTCCGGGGCGTCGGCCGGATCGGACGGGCCGACCGGGCCGACCACCTCGGCGGCCGACCTCGTGGTGCACACGGTGCGCGTGCACCGCAGCGACGAGCCGCTTGCCCGCGAGGACGAGCTCGCCTGGCGCCTGGCCGCGCTGGCGACCGACGACGCCCCGATCGACGACGACGTCACCGAGATGGTGATCAACCGCCTGATCGACAACGCCGCGGTCTCGGCCGCGTCGCTGCTGCGCGCCCCGGTCGCGGTCGCCCGCGACCAGGCGCTGGCGCACCCGCCGACCACGGGAGGCGCGGGCTCGCAGGTCACGGGCGTCGCCCCAGAGCACGCCGTCTCGCCCGAGTGGGCCGCCTGGGCGAACGGGGTCGCCGTGCGCGAGCTCGACTTCCACGACACGTTCCTGGCCGCCGAGTACTCGCACCCGGGCGACAACGTCCCCGCGCTCGTCGCCGTGGCACAGCACCGCGGACTCGACGGCGCGGCCCTGCTCCGCGGCATCGTGACCGGGTACGAGGTGCAGGTCGACCTCGTCCGAGCCATCAGCCTGCACGCGCACAAGATCGACCACGTCGGGCACCTCGGCCCCTCGGTCGCGGCCGGGCTCGGCACGATGCTCGGCCTGCCGACCGAGGTCGTCCACCAGGCGATCGGCCAGGCGCTGCACACGACGACCGCCACGCGGCAGTCCCGCAAGGGCGCGATCTCGTCGTGGAAGGCCTATGCGCCGGCCCACGCGGGCAAGGCCGCGGTCGAGGCCGTCGACCGGGCGATGCGCGGCCAGGGCAGCCCTGCCCCGATCTACGAGGGCGAGGACGGCGTCATCGCCTGGCTGCTCGACGGGCCCACCGGGTCGTACGACGTGCCGCTGCCGGCACCGGGGGCGTCGAAGCGCGGCATCCTCGACACGTACACGAAGGAGCACTCCGCCGAGTACCAGGCCCAGGCCTGGATCGACCTGGCCCGTCGCCTGGGCCGCTCGCACCCGGAGCTGCGTGACGCGTCCCGGGTGCGGAGCATCGTGCTGCACACCAGCCACCACACCCACGTGGTGATCGGCTCGGGCGCGGGCGACCCGCAGAAGTACGACCCGTCGGCCAGCCGCGAGACGCTCGACCACTCGATCCCGTACATCGTGGCCGTCGCCCTGCAGGACGGCGAGTGGCACCACGAGCGCAGCTACGCGCCGGCCCGCGCACAGCGGCCCGACACGGTCGAGCTGTGGCAGCGCATCACCACGGCCGAGGACCCCGCGTGGACGGCCCGTTACCACTCGACCGACCCGGCCGAGAAGGCCTTCGGCGGCCGCATCGAGGTCGAGTTCGTCGACGGCACGACGCTCGTCGACGAGATCGCCGTCGCCGACGCGCACCCGCTCGGGGCGCGGCCCTTCGGTCGTGACGACTACGTGCGCAAGTTCCGCACGTTGGCCGAGGGCGTGCTGCCCGACGCCGAGGTCGAGCGGTTCGTCGACCTGGCCACGCGCCTCCCCTCGTTGACGGCCGACGAGGTGCGGCAGCTGGGCATCGTCGCGCCCGACGCCCTCGCGGGTGCCGCGGCCCAGCCGGGCGGTCTGTTCTGATGCTGTACTCGACGGTGACCGCGGCCGACAAGCGCGCGGCGTTCCGGGCCGGGCTCGCCGACGAGCGCACGATGACGTTCCCCGGGGCGTTCACCCCGCTGACCGCCCGCCTCATCGAGCAGAAGGGCTTCGACGGCGTCTACGTGTCGGGCGCCGTCATGGCCAACGAGCTCGGGCTGCCCGACATCGGCCTCACCACGCTGACCGAGGTGGCGACCCGGGCCGGGCAGATCGCGTCGATGACCGACCTGCCCGTGCTCGTCGACGCCGACACCGGGTTCGGCGAGCCGATGAACGTCGCCCGCACCGTCCAGGCCCTCGAGGCCGCGGGCGTGGCGGGCCTCCACGTCGAGGACCAGGTCAACCCCAAGCGCTGTGGCCACCTCGACGGCAAGCAGGTCGTCGACGCGGCCACGGCCGCCGGCCGCATCCGGGCCGCCGTCGACGCCCGCCGCGACCCGTCGCTCGTCATCATGGCGCGCACCGACGTGCGGGCGATCGACGGGCTCGACGCGGCGATCGACCGGGCGCGCGCCCTCGTCGACGCCGGTGCCGACGCGATCTTCGCCGAGGCGATGGCCGACCTCGCCGAGTTCGAGGCGATCTGCTCGGCGCTCGACGTGCCGGTGCTCGCCAACATGACCGAGTTCGGCAAGAGCGCGCTCTTCACCCACCAGCAGCTGCACGACGTCGGGGTGAGCATGGTGATCCACCCGGTGTCGCTCATGCGCGCCGCGATGGGCGCCGCGTCGCGGGCGCTCGACGCCCTGGCCGCCGAGGGGACGCTCGAGTCGCAGGTGCCGTCGATGCAGACCCGGGCCGAGCTCTACGAGCTGATCGACTACCCCGGCTACGCCCGCTTCGACGCCGGCGTCTACGACTTCACGCTCGAGGGGTAGTCGGCCGCGGCTGCTCCTGACGCCGGCGCCGGTGCCGGACACCGCCGTGTGGACAGCGCACCGCGTCGTGCGGCGGCGTGCTGTCCACTCGGCGGTTCTCGACGCACCCAGGTCGTATCGTCCACAGGGTGCGGTAGGCGGGCGGTCATCCACAAGAAGGCTCAGGAGTCGCGGCCGGGTTCGATGGGCGGCCGAGCATCGACGGATGGACGACGACCTCCCCGATCTGATCTTCTCCGCCACGCCGGGTGCCCAGTCACGTGAGGCGCGCGCCCTGCGACGCGACGCCGCCGCAGGACGACTCGTCCGCGTCCGACGAGGCGTCTACGTGCCGACGGAGGACTGTGCACGACTGAGGCCCTGGCGTCGCCACGTCGTCCGGGTGCGGGCCGCCGTGTCCGCGCTCCCCGCCGACTGCGTCGTGTCCCACGGGTCGGCCGTCGCCGTCCACGGGCTGCCGAGCGTCCAGGGCGACCCGCGTCGGGTGCACGTGATCGACCGGCGTCGGGCCACGACCCAGAGCACGCCGGTCCTCGTGAAACACGCGGTCGGTCTCGAGGACGACGAGGTCGAGCCGGTCGGCGGCCTGCTGGTCACGAGCGAGGTGCGCACCGCCTACGACGTCGCGAGGTCGTCCGGCTTCGACGACGGCGTCCTCTGTCTCGACGGCGTGATGCGTCGTCGGCTCATGGTCGCCGGTCGGCTTCCGAGGACTGACGAGATGCGCGCCCGGACCGACGATCTGCGCGGCGAGTTGCGCCTCCGGTTCGGGGCGATGGCTGACCGCACGGACGGACGACGGGGTGAGCTGGCACTCGAGCGGGCGGTGTCGTTCGCCACGCCCCTGTCCGAGAACGGCGGGGAGTCTCTGGTGCGAGTCGCGTTGCATCGGCTCGGTGCGCCTCCGCCGATCCTCCAGGAGGAGTTCTTCGACGCCCGTGGATTCGTCGGACGATGCGACTTCTTCTTCGCCGCGTTCGGGCTCGTGCTCGAGTTCGACGGTTTCGGCAAGTACTCGGACCCCCGCATGCTCGCGGGGTCGTCCCCGGCCGAGGTCGTCAGACGTGAGAAGAAGCGAGAGGCTCGGCTGCTGGCGACGGGCCGGGTCCGACGCGTCGAGAGGTGCGACATCGACGACGTGCTCGACCCGCGACGGCTGGCGGCGATCGTGCGGCGTGGCGGGGTGCCGCTGCGGCCGGGCCGGGCCCAGGCCTCGTGGTCGTGAGGGTGCGCTGTCGGCACGGGCTGGGCGGCGCCCTGGCAGCGAACCGCAGAGTGGACAGCACGCCGTGACGTGCGGCGGTGTCGTGTCCACTCGGCGGTGCGGCGGGGTGCGCAGCCGTCCGGTGCGGCGACGTGCGGTGCGGTCAGGCGAGGTCGGCGAGCAGGGCGGCGACGAACTCGGTGCGCTCGACCATGCCGCGCACGCTGATCCACTCGTGGCGGGCGTGGGCGCCACCGCCGACGCCGCCGACCCCGTCGAGCACGGCGAGGCCGAGCGCCGCGGCGAAGTTGCCGTCGCTCGCACCGCCGACCGACACCTCGCGCAGCTCGAAGCCGAGCGACACGGCGACCCCGGCGGCGCGTTCGTACAGTGCGCCCGTCGCGGCCGAGCGTTCCATCGGCGGTCGGTTCCACCCGCCGGTGACCGTCACCGAGGCCTCGGGGTCGTGGGCGGTCAGCCCCGCGAACACCCGCTCGATGCGCTCGGCCTCGGCCGTCGAGGTCACGCGGACGTCGACCATGGCCCGGGCGTAGCCGGCCTTCACGTTGGTGCGGGTGCCGCCCTGGAGGACTCCCACGTTGAGCGACGTGCCGGCGTCGACGTCGGCGGCCGCGTGCAGCGCCAGGACGATGCGGGCGATCTCGTCGACGGCGCTCGCACCGGAGCGCGGGTGCAGCCCGGCGTGCACCTCGACCCCGAAGGCCTCGACCTCGAAGATGCCGACGCCCTTGCGGGCGGTCTTGACGGCGCCGTCGGCGGCGGACTCGAAGACGAACACCGCGCCTCCTCGTCCGCACTCACGCTCGATCGCCTCGCGCGAGGCGATGCTGCCGACCTCCTCGTCGCCGTTCAAGAGGAGTCGCACGTTCGGACGGGGCAGCCCCAGCCGGTCGCCGACGGCGAGGGCGTTGCCGAGCTGGATCAGCCCGGACTTCATGTCGAAGACGCCGGGGCCCGTCATGCGGTCGCCCTCGACGGTCACGGGCCAGGCGGCCGTCGTGCCCTCGGACCACACGGTGTCGTAGTGACACAGCGCCGAGATCCACTCGGTCGACCCCGAAGGCGAGGGGTAGTCGAGGGTGACGGTGTCGCCGTAGCCCTCGACGACGTGCACGCGTCGGTCGGCGGGCGGCCCCACCGTCTCGCCGAGCCAGGCCTCGATCCAGCGGAGCCCGGCCTCGAGCAGGTCGACGTCGTCGGACGGCGTCTCGAGGCTCGCGTAGGTCGTCAGGTCGGCCACCATCGCGTCGAGGCGCGCCTCGACCTCGCGGCGCAGGGCGGTGACCTGGTCGGGCTGCAGGGCGTCGGGGCTCACGGTCTCGCTCTCGTCGGGCCCGTCGCGGTTCGCGGGCATCTGACCATCTCACTCCCACGGGCGTGGTGGCGACCGGCCGGGAGGCGCGGTGCCGGTCCCGAGGAGGCGCGGTGACGGTCCCCGAGGAGGCGCGGCGCCGGTTCCGAGGGGGCGTGGTGTCGGTCCCCAGGAGGTGCGGTGCCGGTTCCGAGAAGGTGCACCCGGCTCTGTCGGAGGCCCCCGATACAGTCGGTGGCACCGACGACGGCACCAGCTGCCGCACCGACCGCGACACCGACGAGGGGGCCCCGTGCGCATCCTGCACACCAGCGACTGGCACCTGGGTCGCACGCTGCACGGGGTCGACCTGCACGAGCACCAGCAGGCGTTCGTCGACCACCTGGTCGCGCTCGTGGCCGAGCGCTCGGTCGACGTCGTCGTGGTGGCCGGTGACGTGTACGACCGGGCCGTGCCCGCGGTGCCCAGCGTGCGCCTCCTCGGTCGGGCCCTCGCGGGGCTGACCGAGCACGCCACCGTGGTCGTCACGCCGGGCAACCACGACTCGGCGGTGCGACTCGGGTTCGCGGCCGAACTGATGCGGCCGGGGCTGCACCTGCGGGCATCGGTCGACCTGCTCGACGACCCCGTCGTCGTCGACGACCCCGACGGCCCCGTCGCCTTCTACGGGCTGCCCTACCTCGACCCCGACAGCGTGCGCCGGTCGCTCGCCCCGGCGGGGTCCGACGAGCCCCTGCCCCGCTCGCACGCGGCCGTCGTCGGCGCGGCGATGCAGCGCGTGCGCGACGACCTCGCCGGACGGTCGGGCACGCGGTCGGTCGTGCTGGCGCACGCGTTCGTGGTGGCGGCGCGGGCCCCGGTGCCCGGTGGCGGTGGCGCCGTCGGGGGCGGCGCCGACGTCGACGCCCGGCCCGTCGAGCCCGTCGAGTCCGGTGAGGACGTCGAACCCGGTGAGCAGGTCGACGGGACGACCGCACCCGAACGCAGCGAGAGCGAGCGCGACATCCGGGTCGGGGGCGTCGACTCGGTGCCCTCGACCGCGTTCGAGGGCGTCGACTACGTCGCCCTCGGCCACCTGCACGGGGCGCAACGGGTCGGTGCGTCGGGGCGCCTGCGCTACTCGGGCTCGCCCCTGGCCTTCTCGTTCGGCGAACGCCACCAGGCGAAGTCCACGACGATCGTCGACCTGGCCGCCGACGGCTCGGTCTCGGTCGAGCTCGTCCCCGCTCCCGTGCCGAGGCGCCTGGCCGAGGTGACGGACACCCTCGACGCCCTGCTCGACGGGCGCCACGACGACCTGCGCGACGCCTGGCTGCGGGTCTTCGTGACCGACCCCGTCCACCCCGAGCGCCTCTACTCACGCGTCGCCGAGCGCTTCCCGCACGCGTTGGCCATCCACCACACCCCGGTCGGCGCGGTCGACGCCCCGACGCTCGCCGCCGTCACGGCCGAGTCCGACCCGATCGAGGTGGCGGCCGACTTCGTCGCCTTCGCCTCGGGTGGGGCGCCCAGCGACGCCGAGCTCGCCGTCGTCCGAGCCGCCTACGAGGCCGCCAGGGCGAGCGAGGTGAGCGCGTGAACCTGCACCGACTGACCCTGCGAGCGATCGGGCCCTACGCGGGTGAGCACAGCATCGACTTCGCGGCCCTCGGCGCCTCGGGCACTTTCCTGCTCGAGGGGCCCACGGGCTCGGGCAAGTCGACCATCATCGACGCGGTCGTCTTCGCCCTCTACGGCGGGCTCGCCGGCTCGGCGTCGACGCCCGACCGGCTGCGCAGCCACCACGCCGCTCCCGACGTCGAGCCATTCGTCGAGCTCGTGTTCGAGAACGGTGCGGGCGTCCACCGCATCCGCCGGACCCCCGCGTACCGGCGACCCAAGGCGCGCGGCACCGGCACGACGCCGGCGAACGCGACGGCGAAGCTGTGGCGCCTCTCGTCTCCCGACGCCGTCGACGGCGAGATCGTCTCGATCAGCACCCAAGAGGCCGGGGCCGAGATCTCGCGCATCCTGGGGCTCACCCGTCAGCAGTTCGTGCAGACGGTCGTCCTGCCCCAGGGCGAGTTCGCCGCCTTCCTCCGCTCGACGGGCGAGAAGCGCAAAGAGGTGCTGCAGTCGCTCTTCGGCACCGAGATCTACGAGCGCACGACAGCCGAGTTGGTCGAGCAGCGCAAGGCCGCCCACGCGTCCGTCGCCGCGGCCGACCGCGAGATCGAGCTGGCCCGCGCACGGTTGCTCGAAGCGAGCGGGCTCGAGGTCGACGCCCTCGACGCGGCCCTGACCGACGACCGCGGGGCCGCCCTGCTCGAAGCCCTCGAGGTCGAGGCGACCGAGGCCACGATCGGGCGGGCTCGCGTGCTCGAGGCGCGCGACGCCGCCCGTCGAGCGCTCGACCGGGTGCGGGCGCTGCGGCTCGCACTCGACCGGCGGGCCGACCTGATCGTCCGGCGGGCCCGCCTCGACGACGGCGAGGTCGAGATCACCGCGGCTCGAGGGCGCGTCGACGCCGCTCGACGGGCCGCGAGCGTGACCGACGCCCTGGCCGCGGTCGCGCGGGCGGACGACGCCGAGCGCGACACGGCGTCGCGGCTGGCCGAGGCCACCCGCGGCGTCCCGGATGGCGACGGACCCGGGTCCGCCGCAGGCGGCGGGGCCCCGGCCCGCGCGGAACTCGTGGCACGTCGCGACGCCCGGCTCTCCGAACTCGCCCTCCTGACCGAGGCGGCCCGGACCGAACGAGCCCTGCCCGGTCGCCGCGCTGCCCTCGAGGCGGCCGAGCAGTCACTCGTCGACGCCGACGGGCGCCGCCGTGAGCTCGACGACCGCCTGGTCGCGGCCCCCGCCGACCGGGCCTCGCTCCTCGTCGAGCGGGAGGCCCTGGCGGACAGGTCGACCGACCTCGCGACCGCCGAGCAGGCGACGGTCGAGGCACGGCTCCGACTGCGTGACCTCGACGACCTCGACGCCCTCGGTCGGGCCGTCGACGCGGCGTCCGCACGACTGGCCGACGACTCGGCGGCGGCCCTGCGGGCCCTGGACGACGAGGCCGGACTCCGCCGTCGGCAGATCGAAGGCATGGCGGGCCACCTGGCCGCTGGCCTGGTCGTCGGTGACCCGTGCCCCGTGTGCGGCTCGCGAGAGCATCCGGCCCCCGCGTCCCTCCGGGCCGAGCACCCCACCGACGACCAGGTCGAGGCCGCGTCGCTGATCGCCCGCGCCGCCGAGGCGCGGCAGCGCGAGTCCGCCGCCCGGCACGCGACCGCCGAGGGGCGGGCCGCCGAGGCCCGCCGTGCCCTGGGCGACCTGACCCGCGACGACGTCGAGTCCGAGCTGGCCGGGCTGGCCCTGCGCGTGTCCGAGGCCACGCGGGCCCGGGCCGCCGTCGCGGCGGCCGACGCGGCCCTCGTGGCACACGACCACGAGGTCGACCGGCTGCGCTCCGAACTCGACGACCTCCGCGAACGGGCCGCCACCGGCCGGGAGCGCGTCGCCGCCGACCGACGCGCCGTGCTCGACGACGAGGCCGAGATCGCGCGACTGCTCGACGGTCGGGCCCCGACGGTCGCCGAGCTCACCGCATCGGTGGGTGACGGCGTCGACCGCGACACGCGCCTCCTGACCCTCCTTGACGCTGCGGACGTGGCGTCCGACGCGGCGGCCGTCCGACGCGCCGAGCTCGTCGCCGCCCTCGAGCGCAGCGGGTTCGACGACGTCGACCAGGTCGCCGACGCCGCCCTCGAGGCAGGCGACCTGGCCGCCCTCGAGGCACGCGTGTCGGCTCACGAGCGCGAACGGGCCGTCGTCGCGGCCGGCCTCGCCGAGCCCGAGGTCGCCGTGCTGACCGGTGACGAGACGGCGGACGTCGAGTCGGCCGTCGAGGCCCTGGCCCTGGTCGAGGCCGAGCTCGACGAGGTCACCGACCGGGCCACCCGGGCCGGCGACAGGGCCGAGCGGTCGCGGCAGGCGCTGGGTGCCCTCGAGGCCGTGACCGCCGCCGCCGACGACACCGTCGAGCACGCCCGGGCGGTGGTGCGCATGGCGAACCTCGCCAGCGCGTCCACCGGCGAGAACGTCAAGGGCGTGACGCTCGGCACCTACGTGCTGCTGCGGCGGTTCGACGAGGTCGTGGCCGCCGCGAACGTCCGGCTGTCGGTGATGTCGAGCGGGCGGTACGAGCTCGCCTCGTCCGACGAGCGCGAGGTCGGGTCACGGTCGCGCAAGACCGGGCTCTCGCTGGTCATCCGTGACGCGACCACCGACACCACCCGCGACCCGGGCAGCTTCTCGGGCGGCGAGACCTTCTACGCCTCGCTCAGCCTCGCCCTCGGCCTCGCCGACGTCGTGCAGGCCGAGGCCGGCGGGCTCGAGCTCGGCACCCTCTTCGTCGACGAGGGGTTCGGCTCGCTCGACCCCGACACCCTCGACGCCGTCATGGGCGAGCTCGGCCGCCTGAGCGCCTCGGGCCGGGTCATCGGCATCGTCAGCCACGTCGACGAGCTCAAGCAGCGCATCGCCGACCGCGTCGAGGTGCGCCGTCGGCCCGACGGGTCGTCGGTGCTGCGCTCGACGGTCGGCTGAGGGCGCTGGCCGCGCTGGCTGCGCTGCCTGCGCTGGCCGCGCTGGCCGGGCTGGTTGCGCTGGCAGCGCTGGCCGCGCTGGCCGCGCTGGCCGCGCTGGCCGCGCTGGCTGCGCTGGCCGCGCTGGCCGGGCTGGCCGCACTGGCCGTGCTGGTCGTGCGACCCGCGCTTCCGGCGCTAGGCGATTTGCCTAGGCAGGGGTTTAACGCCGGATGAGGGGGTGGGGCCGAGCGGGGCAGGCGCGACGACCCCCGTCCGAGGGTGTTCACCGGATCATGCGCCCCCGTTCACGCGGCGGCCACCCGGCAGGAGTCTGCTGATCCCCGCCCCGTGACGACCTCGTCGCGCGGCGACCGGATCACGATCACGATCACAGGAGCAGACCCGTGCCGAAGACCACACCGAACCGCCGCCGGCGAGCGGCCCTGACGACGGGGGCCCTCGCCACGGCCGCCGTCGCCGCCCTCGCCCTCAGCCCCGTCGCCGCGTTCGCGGCCACGCCCGCGAACGTCGCCCAGAACGGTGGTGCCGCCCGCAGCATCGACGACAGCACGCAGTTGCTGCTCGACTCGGTGAAGTCGGGGCCCGCCAAGAACGTCATCCTGCTGATCGGCGACGGCATGGGCGACAGCGAGATCACCTCGGCCCGCAACTACGCGTACGGCGCCGGCGGGTCGCTGCCCGGCATCGACGCCCTGCCCCTGACCGGCCAGTACACGACGTACTCGGTCTACCGGGACGGTGCGAACAAGGGCAAGCCCGACTACGTGCCCGACTCCGCCGCGACCGGTTCGGCCTGGGCCACCGGCACGAAGACCTACGACAACGCCATCTCGGTCGACGTCGACGGCGTCCCGCAGGACACCCTGCTCGAGATCGCCAAGGCCAACGGCAAGAAGACCGGCAACGTGTCGACCGCCGAGCTGCAGGACGCCACCCCGGCCGTCCAGGCCGCGCACGTCGCCGCCCGCAGCTGCTACGGCCCCGACAGCGTCACCCAGTGCGGTGCGGACGCCCTCGACCAGGGCGGCCTCGGCTCGATCAGCGAGCAGATCATCGGCACGCGCGCCGACCTCACCCTCGGAGGAGGCGCGGCCTCGTTCGGTCAGACGGCCCGCGCCGGTCAGTGGCAGGGCGACACCCTGTTCGCCCAGGCGCAGGACCGCGGTTACCAGGTCGTGCGTGACGCCGCCGGCCTCGACGCCCTGACGGCCGCCGACCAGGCGCAGCCGGTGCTCGGCACGTTCACCGACGGCAACTTCCCGACCCGTTACGCGGCGACGACGGCGACCGTCGGTGGCGCCGACCAGGCCCCGCAGACCTGCCAGCCCAACCCCGACCGGCTGTCGACCGGCCTCTCGCTGCAGTCGCTGACCGAGAAGTCCATCGACCTGCTCGACACCGGCGACCAGGGCTTCTTCCTGCAGGTCGAGGGTGCCTCGATCGACAAGCGCGACCACAGCGCCGACGCCTGCGGTCAGATCGGCGAGGTGCTCGACCTCGACGAGGCCGTCCAGTCCGCGCTCGCCTTCGCCGAGGCCGACGGGAACACCATGGTCATCGTCACGGCGGACCACGCCCACACGAGCCAGATCGTCGACTCCACGCCTCCCGCCACGCTCAGCACGGCGCTGACCACGGTCGACGGCACCACGATGAAGATCGCCTACGGCACGGCCGCGGCGGGTGGCTCGCAGCAGCACACCGGCACGCAGCTGCGCGTCGCGGGCTACGGCCCCGGTGCCGCGAACGTCGTCGGCCTGATCGACCAGACCGACAACTTCTTCACCATCGTGAACGCGCTGCAGCTCGACCGCGACCTCGACGGCCTGAGCGCCGCCGCGACGATCTCGGCTCCGACCGAGGTCGCCCCCGGCGCCGAGTTCCCGGTCAGCACCGCGGGCCTCGCCGGCGACCGCCAGGTCACGGGCACGCTCGACGTCGACGGCACCGTGACCGACCTCGGCATCGCCGACGTGGTCGACGGCGTCGCGACCTACACGGTCACGGCTCCCACCGAACCCGGCAGCTACACCATCACGCTGACCGGCACGCAGAGCGGCACGACCCTGACCGCGACGGGCGCGGTCGTCGAGGGCGCCGTCACCCCGGCTCCGACGACGCCGCCCGCCGCGGCTCCCGCCGACGGTGCGAGCGCAGGAGGCGCGGGCACGGCAGGCGACGGACGCGGCCCCCTCGCGTTCACCGGCTCCGACGCCCTGCCCGCCCTGCTGCTCGCCCTGATGCTCGCGGGCTCCGGTGCCGCGCTCGTGCTGCGCCGTCGCCACCGTGCGGCGTCCGCGCAGGACGGCGTGCAGCTCTAGCTGCCGACGGCCTCGACGCACGGGAGGCGCGGTGCCAGCCGGCACCGCGCCTCCTGCGTTCTCGGGTCGCGTCCGACCCGGGGGATCAGACCAGCGGGTCGCGGTCGGTCGAGCGGCGCTCGACGCGCTCGCCCGTGGCCGGGTCGACCGCGCTGCGGGTGGTCGACACCGTCGAGCGACGGCGCGACGCGAAGACGATGCCGAGGATCGTCACGAGCACGCCGGCCCCGATGAGGATGTAGCCGATCAGCTGGATGTCGATGCCTGCGACCTGGAAGTCGAGAGCGAACGCGAGGACCGCGCCGATCACGATCAAGGCAATTCCGCCGCCGATGCTCATGGGGTCTCCTTCGTCCTGCGTCGCCCCGGGTGGGCGGCTGCGCCGACGCGAGGTCGGCGGGCCCCACAGTACCGACGGGCCGGGCCGAGCGGCCACGACGGACCGGATGCGCTGAGAGGATGGTGACGCCCGTCACCCCAGCCCGCAGGAGTCCCCATGACCGGAGCCGTCGGCCCCGTCCCCCTCGACCAGCCGTGCCACCGCGCCTCGCCGAAGGTCGCCGTCGTCCGGTTCTGGCGGAAGTACGCCACGTTCCACGGGCGGGCGAGTCGCAGCGAGTACTGGTGGTGGTTCGTCATCTCCCTCGTGTTCCAGGGGGCGCTGCAGGCCTGGGCCACGGGCAGCGGCGGCACGTCGACCTGGGCCGGCGGTGACGACGGCGACTGGACCTACATCGACCCCCAGGGCGTCGTCGTCGTGCTGTGGTCGGTCGTGAGCTTCCTGCCGACCGTCGCGCTGCAGTCGCGGCGTCTGCACGACGGGGGCTTCACCGCCTGGTACGTGCTCTTCTACCTGCTGCCGGTGCTGGGCTGGCTCACCCTGCTCGTCATGTCGCTGCTGCCGTCGCGCGCCTCGGGCGAGCGGTTCGACACGGGCGGCGAGCGTCAGTACCCGGGGCCCGCCTGACCGAGCGCCGTCAGAGGCGCGGTTCGGTCCAGTCCGCGGCCGAGCGGTCGGCGGCGGCCTTGCCGTAGACCAGCCAGGCGAGGGGGCCGATCAGCGGCAGGACGAACGAGAACACGGCCCAGCCGGTCTTGCCACCCGAGGTGAGCCCCCGCGACGAGAAGATGGTCGTCGCCGTGTAGATCCACAGCGCGAGCAGCAGCACGGTGACGCCGACGATGATGACGATGTGAGAACCCATCGACACAGGATGGCACTGCATCGGGCCCGACGTCCGGGGCGCCCACCTGGCGCCGGGGGGTTCCGGGGCCGCGCGACCGCCCGCTACTCTGTTCGGACTCCGGTGGGCCCGACCGCCGTGGTGGTCCCGTAGAGCGACGTCCGTCGCTCGTCTCCCGGTGGTGGACGCCCCGACGGCCGGGCCTCCGGAGCCCTGCTCCGCCCGTCGTCGACCGGTCCGGTCAGCCCTGTCGCGCCGCGTGCACCAGCTCGAGCGCCGCGCGCAGCCCCACCGCCGGCACCTGGCCGGGAGCGCTCGTCGCCCCGACCGATCCGAACGTGACGCACGACCCGAACGTCTCGCCCGCCAGTCGTGAGACGACCCCCAGGGGCCCCATCGACATGGTGATCGCGGGCACGAGTCCGGCCCCTGCGCGGAACTCGGCCGTGGCCCGCAGCACGGTCAGCACGTCGTCCGTGCTCGTGGGCATGGCGGCGAACTTGACCACGTCGGCGCCGTTCTCCTGCTGCTCGAGCAGGCGCGAGACGATCTCGCCCTGCGCGGGGGTGCCGCTGAAGTCGTGCGACGACATCACGACGACGAGGCCGGCGTCGTGGGCCGCGTCCACCAGCCCGCCCAGCAGGTCGGGGTCGGTGTACATCTCGACGTCGACCGCGTCGACCAGGCCGGTGCCGATCGCCGAACGCAGCACGGCGTCGTAGGTGGTCGGGGCGACGTCGCGTTCGCCGCCCTCCGAACCGGTGCGCAGCGTGAAGAGCAGCGGCAGGTCGGCGTCGAGCGCGCCGCGCACCCGCCGGACGACGTCGGCCACCAGGTCGAGGTCGGCGTGCCCGGTCGACCGGGCGCCGGTGCTCGCGGGACCGTCGGGGTCGGGCGCGGCGACGAAGGCGGCGTCGACGAAGTCGATGCGCAGTTCGACCAGCTCTGCGGTGTCGGCGTCGAGTGCCGAGGCGTCCTCGACGAGCGCGTCGGCGGTGCGGGCGACCAGCGGCACGCAGACCGCGGGGCGTCCGCTGCCGAGCACGAGGCGGCCGATCGACACCGGTGACGGTGCGGCCACGGTCAGCCCACCACGCTGTCGGTCGCGGAGCGCCCCGACACCGGCAAGCCGACGGAGGCGCGCATCGCCTCGCGCAGGACGGCCTCATCGGCCACCGGCTCGTCCTGGGCGAGGCCGGAGAAGAGTCGCACCTGGCCCAGCGCCTGCTCGACGAGCATGTCGAGGCCGTTGAAGACGAGGCCGCCGTCGGACAGCCAGCGGGACGCGAGCCGGGTCGGCCACGGCTCGTACGCGACGTCGAAGAGCACCGACGAGGCGCTGCTCGGGCGGAGGTGCAGGTCGTCGGCCGCGCCACCGGGCAGCGTGCTGATGACGAAGTCGAGCGGCCCGAGCGACGGCAGCTCGGTGAGGGGCGCGATCATCACGTCGGCCCCGAGCTCGCCCGCGAGCGACGTCAGCTCGCCGGCCCGCATGGGGTTGCGCAGGTGGATGGAGAACGAGCGGGCGCCGAGGTCCCACGCCGCGGCCATGGCCGACAGGGCCGTCGCACCCCCGCCGAGGATCGTCGCCGCCGCGGGTCGCGCGTCGTGGAACCCCTCGACGGTGCGGACGATGCCGTCGACGTCGGTGTTGTGCCCGTGCCGACGACCGTCGTCGTCGATCACGACGGTGTTCGCGACGCCGAGCCGTGCCGCCAGCGGCGAGACCGTGTCGAGCAGGGGCAGCACCTCGCGCTTGAGCGGCATCGTCAGGCTCAGCCCGCGCCAGCTCGCGTCCAGGCCGTCGACGAAGGCGGCGAGCCCGCCCGAGGCCACCTCGACGCGGTCGTAGTCGTACGGCAGGCCGAGGTGCTCGTAGGCCGTGCGGTGCAGCACGGGCGACAGGGAGTGCTCGATCGGCGACCCCAGGACGGCGAGACGGCGACGAGCGTCGGTCACGGGTGGACCTCCTCCTGACGCCCGCGGCTCGGACGACGACCCACCCTAACGCGAGGCCCCTGGGGCCACGACGCGAGGGGCCCGAAGCGGTGCGGGGCGCTCGCGACCGGCGCCGCGCCTCCTCGGCTCCGGGGTCTGGCAGGGTCGAGGCATGCAGATCCGACCCTTCGACGAAGCCGACACCGAGACCGTCGTGGCGCTCTGGGAGCGCTGCGGCCTCACCCGTCCCTGGAACGACCCGCGACGCGACATCGAACGCAAGCTGACGGTCCAGCGCGAGCTGTTCCTGGTCGGCGTGGACGACGAGGAGGCGCTGGTCGCCACCGCCATGGCCGGTTACGACGGCCACCGGGGCTGGGTCTACTACGTCGCCGTCGACCCGGACCGCCAGGGCCGGGGCTTCGGGCGTCAGCTCATGACCGAGGTGGAACGTCTGCTGGTCGCCCTGGGGTGCCCGAAGGCGAACTTCCAGGTGCGCAGCGGCAACGAACGGGTGCGGGCGTTCTACGAGCACCTGGGGTACTCGGTCGACGACGCGTTCGGCATGGGGAAGCGGCTGATCGCCGACTGAGGCGGGCTGGTCGGCCCCGGCGTGGCGGTCGCTCGTCGGGTGCCCGACCGTCGCCGGATGAACAACATGTGACGATCTTCGGCGGACTCTTGTCGGGTTCCCGGCGAGAACTTATGGTCGTGTGCGGTGCCCCCTCTCGGGGGGTGCCGTCACGACCGACCCGTCTTCCCCAGGAGCCCCGACGCCCATGCGCACCAGCCCCCCGTCACCCGAGTCCACCCCGACGGGAGGCCGGCGGCGCGTCCGCGGTGCCGCCCTCGTCGGCGTCGCCGTCAGCGCCCTCTGCCTCGGCACGTTGACCGCCGTCCCCGCGCAGGCCGCGACGACGACCATCGACATCCTCGGCATCAACGACTTCCACGGTCGCCTCGCGCAAGAGTCGTCACCGACCGCCGGTGCCGCCGTCATGGCCGGCAAGGTGAACGAGTTCCGGGCGGCGAACCCCGGCAACACCCTGTTCGTCTCGTCGGGGGACAACATCGGGGCGTCGACCTTCACCTCGTTCATCCAGGACGACGAGCCGACCCTCGACGCGCTCAACGCCATGGGCCTCGACGTGAGCACGCCGGGCAACCACGAGTTCGACAAGGGGCAGGACGACTTCAACGGTCGCGTCACGGCGAACAGCGACTTCCCCTACGTCAACGCCAACATCTACCGGACGTCGACCGGTGAGCGCGCCTACGACCCCTACTTCGTCAAGGACGTCGACGGCGTCCGCGTCGGCTTCGTCGGCGCCATCACCGAGCTGATGCCCGAGCTCGTCAGCCCGGCCGGCGTCGAGGGCCTCGAGTTCCGCGACATCGTCGACTCCGTCAACGACGCCGCGGCCGAGCTGACCGACGGCGTCGAGACCGACGCCAACGGCGAGGCCGACGTCATCGTCCTGCTCGTGCACGAGGGCAACGCGTCGGCGGCGGAATCTGACGCCACCGGCGACTCGGAGTTCGCCGACATCGCGAAGAACGTCTCGCCCTCGGTCGACGCCATCCTCTCGGCGCACACGCACCAGACCTACGACTTCACCGACATCGTCCCGACCGGGGGCACGAAACCGCGCCCCGTCGTCCAGACCGGCAGCTACGGCGCCAACCTGAGCCACCTCGTCGTCCAGTACGACGACACGACCGGTGAGGCGACCGTCACGAGCTCGCTCGTGCCGCTCTACCAGTCGGCCGAGCCCGACCCGACGGTCGCGGGCATCGTCCGTGACGCCGAGGCCGTCGCCGCCGTCGAGGGTCGCAAGCCCGTCGGCACCATCACCGGCGACCTGCTGCGCGCCAAGCAGCTCGACGGCTCCGAGAACCGAGGAGGCGAGTCGACCCTCGGCAACCTGGTCGCCGACGCCCAGCTCGCGGCCACGGTCGAGAACGGTGCGCAGATCGCCCTCATGAACCCCGGCGGCCTCCGCGCCGACCTGAAGTTCGCCTCGAGCGGTGACACGACCGTCGACCCGGACGGCCGCGTGACCTTCCAGGAGGCCGCCGCCGTCCAGCCGTTCGCCAACACCCTGGTCGTCTCGACGCTGACCGGAGCACAGCTCCGGCAGACGCTCGAGCAGCAGTGGCAGCCCGCGGGATCGTCCCGTCCGTTCCTCAAGCTCGGCGTCTCGGCGGGGCTGACCTACACCTACGACCCCGCGGCGCCCGCCGGGTCGCACGTCGGCGACATCACCTTCGAGGGCGCCCCGCTCGACGAGGCCGCGACCTACGAGGTGACGGTCAACTCGTTCCTGGCCTCGGGCGGCGACAACTTCACCGCCCTCAACGGCGCCTCGGCCAAGGCCGACAGCGGCAAGGTCGACCTGCAGAGCCAGGTGGACTACTTCGCGGCGAACCCGTCGGTCTCGCCCGACCTCGCCCAGCGGGCCGTCGGCGTCACCGCACCCGTGGCCCCCGAGGGGGGCTACGAGGCCGGCGACACCGTCGACTACTCGCTGTCGTCGCTGCTGTTCAGCAACGGCGGCCCGACGACCGGCACCGTGACCGCGACCCTGGACGGCGTCGAGGTCGGTTCCGCGACGATCGACGGCACCGTCGTGTCGACCACCGACGAGCAGGGGCAGGCCGCCCTGACCGTGACGATCCCCGAGATCGCCGCCGGTTCGGCCGCGCAGACCCGCCAGCTGCTGTTCACCGTCGCCGAGACGGGGACGACCTTCACGGCGCCCGTGTCGCTCGCCGCCGTGGCCGCGGCGCCGGTCGACCCGACCGACCCGACCGACCCGACCGACCCGACCGACCCGGGCACGACGCCTCCGGTGACGACCCCCGGTGGCACCGTCCCCGGCACCACGCCCGGCACGGGCTCGGGCGTCGGCCCCGGCACCACGCCCGCCGGCACGGTGCGTGACGCGGACGGTTCACTGGCCTTCACGGGCCAGGACGGCCTGGGCCTCGCCGCCCTCGCCGCGCTCGCCCTGATGCTGGCCGGAGGGTCGGCGCTGGTCGTCACCCGTCGTCGTCGTCTCCGCGAGACGACGACGTCCCGCGAGGGCTGACGCCCACCGGGCACCGCAGCGCACCGTCGACCGGACGCCGCACCACGGGACCCCGTGGTGCGGCGTCCGGTTCGTGGTGCCCCCGCCGGCCCGCCCGGGGCGCGCGACCGGCGACCGACCGGCGGCGCGCCTCCTCGTGCCGTCGCGGTCCGGCGCCGCGTCCTCGTGGCGTCCCGGGGTCCGGCGCCGCGCCTCCCGTACTCTCGTGGCGTGACGACGTTCGCCTACCACCGCCTGTTCCGGTCGCTGCCCTCGTACCGCTGGTGGAAGCCCCTGCTCGCCGCGGTCGTCGCGGCCGTGACGTACCTGCTCGCGTCGGTCGTGGTCTACGTGGGAGTCCTCGGTGCGACCACGGCCGTGGGCGGCCCCGAGGCCGCCGCCCGACTGCAGCGCGGCATCGACGGCGACGCACTGGCCGCGGCCGACCCGCTCGTGCTCTTCACGACGCTCGCCTCGATCGCGGTCATGCTGCCGGCGATCATGCTCGGCACCCTGATCGTCGGCCCCGGTGCCGTCGGTCGACTGTCGAGCGTCGCCGGGCGGCTGCGCTGGCGCTGGCTCGCGCGCTGCATCGTGCCGGGGCTGGCGTTCATGGCGCTGACCGTGGGTCTCAGCTACCTCGTGGTGCCGCCCCTCTCGGGCGAGCCGATCAGCCCCGGCCCGGTCACCACGCCGGCCGACACGCTGGTCTGGGCCGTCGTCGTCATCCTGGTCGTCACGCCGCTGCAGGCGACCGCCGAGGAGTACGCCTTCCGAGGCCTGGCCATGCAGACCGTCGGCTCGTGGCTGCGGTACCCGGCCGCGGCGATCCTGCTGCCCACGGTCGGGTTCGCCCTCGGGCACGACTACAACGCGTGGGGCATGCTCGACGTCGCCGTCTTCGGCGTCGCCGCGGCCTACCTGACCTGGCGCACGGGCGGGCTGGAGGCGGCGATCGTGGCGCACGTGCTGAACAACACCGTGCTGTTCCTGCTGTCGGCGCCGTACGCGGGCGTCGAGTCGAGCGACGGCAGCCCGCTCGCGCTCGCGGTGACCGTGGTGTCGACGCCGCTCTACGTCTGGCTGGTGCTGCGGGCGTCTCGGCGCTCGGGGCTCGTGACGGTCCGCTCCGAACCCCTCGTCCCCAGCCCGCCCGCCCCCGACGACCGTCCCCAGGAGGCGCGGGTCGGCTGACCACGTCGGTGCCCGCTCGTAGACTCGTCGCGTGACCCCACCCGCCTCGCCCGCCCTGGCCCCCGACGCGCCCGCCGCCGCCCTCGACGTGCTGCACCGCGTGTTCGGCTACGACGAGTTCCGCGGTCAACAGGCGCAGATCATCGACCAGGTGGTCCAGGGCGGCGACGCCCTCGTGCTCATGCCCACGGGTGGCGGCAAGTCGCTCTGCTACCAGGTGCCGGCCCTCGTCCGTGACGGCACGGGCATCGTCGTCTCGCCGCTCATCGCACTGATGCAAGACCAGGTCGACGCCCTCGAGGCGGTCGGCGTCCGGGCGGCGTTCCTCAACTCGACGCAAGACCCCGACAGCCGCCGTGCCGTCGAGCAGGCCTTCGTCGCGGGCGAGCTCGACATGCTCTACCTCGCCCCCGAACGGCTGAAGCTCGACTCGACCAAGTCGCTGCTCGACCGCGGCCACGTCTCGCTCTTCGCCATCGACGAGGCGCACTGCGTGGCCCAGTGGGGGCACGACTTCCGCCCCGACTACCTCGAGCTCTCGGTGCTGCACGAGCGCTGGCCCGAGGTGCCGCGCATCGCCCTGACGGCCACCGCCACCGAGACCACCCACCGCGAGATCTCGCGGCGCCTCGACCTCGACGACGCGCGACACTTCGTCGCCGACTTCGACCGGCCCAACATCCAGTACCGCATCGAGGCGAAAGACGGCCCGCAGCAACAGCTGCTGCGCTTCATCCGCGCCGAGCACGACGGCGACGCAGGCATCGTCTACTGCCTCTCGCGCAAGTCGGTCGAGAGCACGGCCGAGTTCCTCGTGAAGCAGGGCATCGCGGCCCTGCCGTACCACGCCGGTCTCGACGCCGGGACGCGCGCACGCAACCAGTCGCGGTTCCTCCGCGACGAGGGCATCGTCATGGTCGCCACCATCGCCTTCGGCATGGGCATCGACAAGCCCGACGTGCGGTTCGTCGCTCACCTCGACCTGCCGAAGTCGGTCGAGGGCTACTACCAAGAGACCGGTCGTGCCGGTCGTGACGGGCTGCCCTCGACGGCCTGGCTGGCCTACGGGCTGCAAGACGTGGTGCAGCAGCGCCGCATGATCGACCAGTCAGAGGGCGACGCCGAGCACCGCCGCAAGCTCAGCGCCCACCTCGACGCCATGCTCGCCCTCTGCGAGACGGTCGAGTGCCGGCGGGTGCAACTGCTCGGCTACTTCGGCCAGGCGAGCACGCCCTGCGGCAACTGCGACACGTGCCTCACCCCGCCGCAGTCGCTCGACGGCACCGTGCCCGCCCAGAAGCTGCTCTCGACGGTGGTCCGCCTCAAGCGCGAACGCAACCAGCAGTTCGGTGCGGGCCAGATCGTCGACATCCTGCTCGGCAAGTCGACCCCGAAGGTCGTCCAGAACCGGCACGACCAGTTGTCCACCTTCGGCATCGGCACCGAGTTCGGTGACGTCGAGTGGCGCGGCGTCGTGCGGCAGCTGCTCGCCCAGGGGCTGCTGGCCGTCTCGCCCGACGGCTACGGCACCTTGCTGCTCACCGACGCGGCGGCCGAGGTGCTGTCCGGCGGACGCACCGTCCGGCTGCGGCGCGAGCCCGACCGGCCGGCCCGTGCGGCTCGGGCACGAGGCGGCTCGGCCGGGTCCGGCCGGGGCTCGTCGCGGGGTGCCGCCGAGCTCACGGGCGACGACGCGGCCCTGTTCGAGACGCTGCGAGAGTGGCGCGCCGGCGTCGCCCGGGCCCAGGGCGTGCCCGCCTACGTCGTGTTCGGTGACGTCACCCTGCGGGGCATCGCGTCCGAGCGGCCCGGCTCGCTCGACGAGCTCGCCGGCATCAGCGGCGTCGGCCAGAAGAAGCTCGACACCTACGGTCAGCAGGTGCTCGCCGTCGTGGGCGGCACGGCACCGGCCGAGGCGGCGGCCGCCGGGGCGTCCCCGACGCCGTCGTCGGCCCCGACGGGCGGGTCCACGGCCCGTCCTGCCCGGTCGGCCCGGGCGTCCGGTCCGGTCGCGGGCCGTGCCTCGCGGTCGGCGGCACCCGTCGCGGTCGACGAGGTGCCCGAAGTCCCCGGCGACGATCTCTACGATCTGCCCTCCGACGCCCCGTTCGACCCCTACGACGACGCGCCGCCGCCGCCCGACGACTGGCGCTGATCCACGCTCTCGGCAGACCCGAAGCCGAGGGCCGTGAACCGCCGTGACAGCACGACCAGGCCGGCGGTCGTGATCACCATCGCCTCGAAGCCCCCCAAGAACGGTTGTCCGTTCATCCGCGCGACGTAGGCGGCGGCCAGCAGCACGGCACCGCCCACCGGTGGGGCCACGCCGATGAACCGCGTGCTCGCCGCGTCGACCCCGCCCGGTCGTCGTGACCGCCGGGCCGCCGAGACGGCCACGACCACCAGGGCCAGCCAGACGAGGGCCGACAGCCCGTAGAGGCCGGTCGCGACGACCGTGGCGACCAGTCCGACCCCGACCGAGGTGCCGGCCCCGACGATGCTCGTCACGGCGAAGAAGGCGTAGGCGACCGCAGCCGCGCCGAAGAAGAGCGACAGGCGCCGGGGGCGGTCGATGACCGACTCGTCGTCCATGGTCGTCGTCCTCTCGTGTCGTCTCGTCGTCGGTGTCGTGGTCTCGGAGGTTCGGGGCGGGGCGGGGCGTCCGTGCGGGCGCGACGACGGATCGGGCCGTCGGGCTTTCGGGCCGCTCGTCGAGCGGGCCGTCGGGCCGTCGCGGACTCGGGCCGGCTGCGGCGTGCGGCTGCGCTGCCGCACCTCGATCGGGTCCCTGACGTTCGGGATCGGGGACACCCTCCGAACAGGACGGTCGTCCCGTTTCGGTCGGATTACGACGATAGGGGGCAGGTCCCCGAGCGGCAATCCTCCCTGAGGGGGACACCCGTTGTTCCCCGAATCGGGTGGTCGGGGTGGTCGGTCGGAGCCTGCGGGTGAGGAGGGCGGGCGAGCCGGGCCGTCGACGGCGGGGCGGTTCGGTCGCCGAGGGGCGTGCCCACGTCCCTCGATCGTCCGGCCCCCTCACCCCTGGCCCGCGGCCCGTGGGTGCGGCAGCCTCGGGGTGTGGCGTCCGCGGGTGACCGGGCGCCGCCGGACCGATCCCGGACCGATCCCGGACCGATCCCGGACGGGGCCACCGGTCCGGCTCCGGCGTAACGTCGGGGCCATGAAGGTCGCTGTGCTCGGGACGGGCATCATGGGTCAGGGCGTGGCGGGCACACTGCTGCGCGAAGGGTTCGACGTGACGGTCTGGAACCGCACGAGGTCGAAGGCCGAGCCGCTCGCGGCCGACGGTGCGACCGTCGTCGACGCGGTCCGCGAGGCGGTCGAGGGTGCGGACGTCGTCGTCACCGTGCTGTTCGACGGCGACGCGGTGCTCGAGGTGATGGCCGACGGGGCCGAGGCGACCGGGCCCGACGCGGTCTGGGTGCAGGCCAGCACGATCGGCGAAGCCGACACGGCCCGGGTCGTGGAGGTCGCCGGCCAGCGGGGGCTGCGGCTCGTCGAGGCGATGATGCTCGGGACGAAGAAGCCGGCCGCGACCGGGAAGCTGGTCATGCTCGCGGCGGGTGAGGCGGGGCTGCTCGACGTCGTGCGGCCCGTGCTCGAGGCGATGGGGTCGAAGACCGTCGTCGCGGGCGACACGGTCGGCCACGGCACGGCGCTCAAGCTCGCCGCGAACGCCTGGATCGCGAGCATCACCGCCGCGACCGCGCAGTCGCTGGCCTTGACCGAGGCCCTGGGCCTCGACCCGCAGCTCTTCCTCGACGCGATCGACGGCGGCCAGTCCGACACCCCGTACGCCCACCTCAAGGGAGCGACCATGATCGCCGGCGAGTACCCGGCGCAGTTCGCGCTCGACGGCCTCCGCAAGGACCTCGGACTGATGCGCGAGGCCGCGAGGGGCACGTCGTTCGACCCGACGCTGATCGAGGCCCTGGCCGACGTCTACGCGACGGCCGCCGACCGGGGCCACGGCGACGACGACATCGCCGCCGTGCGGGCGGGCTTCGACCGGCAGGCCTGAGGCGCCGGCGCGACCCGACCCGCTCGGGACGCCGTCCTTCGGCGACTCCCGGGGTCCGAGCATCCGCTGCGTCGGGGAATGCCGCGGGCGGCGGCCCGGTTGCCCCACGGGTGCCCCCGCCCGAGGGCGCGTCATCGTTCGGAAGGACCACCCTTGGACCTCTTCTCTCCCGCCACCTTCGGCCAGCTCGAGCTGCGCAACCGCGTCGTCATGGCGCCCCTCACCCGTCTGCGCTCCGGCGACGACGGCGTTCCGGGCGACGTCGTGGTGGAGCACTACCGTCAGCGCGCCTCCTTCGGTCTGATCACGACCGAGGGGACCTGGCCTTCGCAGGAGTCCAAGGCCTACGACGGCCAGCCCGGCATCGTCACCGACGAGCAGGTCGCCGGCTGGAAGCGCGTCGCCGACGCCGTGCACGCCGAGGGCGGCACCATCGTCATGCAGGTCATGCACGGCGGCCGCGTCTCGCACACCGACATCACCCGCACCGACCGGATCGTCGCCCCCAGCGCCGTCGCCATCGACGGCCAGGTCCACACCGCCGCCGGCAAGGTCGACTTCCCGGTGCCGCACGCCCTGACCACCGACGAGGTGCGCCAGGTCACGGCCGACATCGTCGCCGCGTCGAAGCGCGCCGTGCTCGAGGCCGGGCTCGACGGCGTCGAGATCCACAGCGCCAACGGCTACCTGCTGCACGAGTTCCTCTCGCCCGTGTCGAACGTGCGCACGGACGAGTACGGCGGAAGCCCCGAGAACCGCGCCCGCCTCGCGATCGAGACCGCGACCGCCGTGGCCGAGGCGATCGGTGCCGGTCGCGTCGGCATCCGCCTGTCGCCCATGCACAACATCCAGGACGTCGTCGAGACCGACGTCGCCGACGTGACCGCCGTCTACCGCGCGCTCGTCGAGGGACTCGCTCCGCTCGGCCTCGCCTACCTGAGCATCTTACAGGCCGACCTGCGCGGCGAGCTCGTGCAGGACCTCCGCACCCGCTTCGGCGGCGCCTTCATCGCGAACAGCGGCTTCGGGCAGATCACCACGCGTGACGAGGCGATCGCCGAGGTCGCGGACGGCCAGGCCGACGCCGTCGCCGTGGGTCGCTTCGCCATCGCGAACCCCGACCTGGTCGAGCGTTGGCAGGGCGACCACGAGGTCAACGAGCCGAACCCCGACACGTTCTACGCGGCCGGCGCCGAGGGCTACACGGACTACCCGACGCTGCAGCACGCCGACCGCTAGTCGGTCACCTGCGTCGCCGACCCGTTCCGCGTTTCGTGCACCGCATCGCGTCTGGACACGGTGCCGTGCACGAAATGCGGTGCCGGCGGAGCGAGGAGGCGCGGGTCGCGTCACCAGCGCCGCGCACCGGGCGTAGACAGGTCGGCATGAGCGACGTCAAGCACCCCTCCGACCTCGGCATCGACCTGAGTGCCGGCTCGCCGCAGCAGCTCTACCGCTGGCTGCTCGCGAGCGTCCTGTTCGGTCGCCCCGTGCAGCAGGAGGTGGCGGCCGACACCTACCAGGTGCTGATCGACCACGGGCTGACCAGTCCCGCGCGGTTCGCGGAGCACGACCACGAGGGGCTGCGTCGGCTGCTCGACGAGGGCAGCTACGCGCGCATCGACCACGTGATGAGCGACGAGCTGCACGAGGTCATGGGCCGGATCGACTCCGACTGGGGCTCGGTGAACCACCTCGTGCGGTCGTCGGCCGACCGGGCCGAGCTCACCCGACGGCTGACCGACCTCAAGGGCGTCGGCCCGAAGACCGCCGAGATCTTCACGCGCGAGCTGCCCGACGCGCTGTACGGCACCGCCTGACGCCGCCGCCGCTGCGCACCGCGTTTCGTGCACCGCACCGCGTCTAGACGCGGTGCCGTGCACGAAACGCGGTGCCCCGCGGCCCGGGTCGCGTGGCGGGCGGGCGGGCGGGCAGGCAGGACGGGGCAGGGCAGGGCAGTGCAGGGCGGGGCAGCCGGGGCCGGGACGGCGCGGCGGGGGCGACCACCCGTAGACTCGGAGCGATCTCGGGGGCGCGACCCGCGCCTCCTCGGGTGTGATCGGTGCGACCGTGCCGATCGTCCGCGCGACCGTGCAGAGGGGGCCTCGTGACGCTCGTCGACAAGCTGTTCCGGCAGGACGAGTGGCGCACCGTGCCCAACGCCATCTCGGCGGCCCGGCTGTTGCTGCTGCCGGTGTTCCTCGTGCTGATCGTCGGGCAGCACTACTGGTCGGCGATGGTCGTCATCGCGGTCGTCTTCGTCACGGACTTCCTCGACGGGTTCATCGCCCGTCGGACGAACACGACGTCCGAGCTCGGCAGGTGGCTCGACCCGGTGGCCGACCGCATCACCGTGATCGTCGTGGTCATCGCCTTCGTCGCCGGCGGTCTCGTGCCCTGGCCGGTGCTGCCGTTGCTGCTCGTGCCCGACCTGCTGCTGAGCGCCTACGCGCTGTTCGTGCTCGCCGGGGCGTCGTTCCCCGTGACCTGGGTCGGCAAGATCCGCACGGCCCTGATCTTCGTCGGACTGCTGCTCGTGCTGGTCGCGGCGGCGCTCGTGGACCAGTTCGGCGGATCAGGAGGCGCGGCGTCGGCCCCGCTCGCCGGCGCCGTCGGCCGGACGGTCGGGCTCGTGGTGCTCTGGGTCGGCCTCGTGGGCCACTGGCTCGCGGCCGCCCTCTACGCCGCGGCGCTCGTCCGCCTGCGGCGCGCCCGCCGCACGGCCTGACCCTCCCGACGTCGCCCGGGTGGGATTCGAGGACGCACACGTTCGACGACGACCCGGCGGCTGCTTCATGGGGAGCGCATCGGAAGCGCAAAGCCCGGGGCCGGAAGGTGGAGACCTCACCGACCAGGAGGCCGCCATGGACCGCACCCCCGACACCACCCGCGACACGGGACGACGTCGCGCCCGAACCGTCACCGCCGCAGTGGGGCTCTCGGCCGTCGCGATCGCCGGCGCGACGTCGGTCGGCGTGTTCGTCCCCGGCAGCCTCGACGCCTCGGCCTCGACGACCGGCGACACGTCGAGCAGCCAGTCCGGCACGAGCGCCGACTCGGGCACGAGCACCGACCAGGGCAGCACCGACTCGGGCAGCACCGACCAGGGCAGCACCGACTCGGGCAGTTCGGGTGCCGTCACGACGCCGGTCCAGCCGAGCACCGGCCAGGGCTCGCAGGCCCGCAGCTCGGGGTCGTGACCATGCCGACCTCGACCCCGCCCACCCGCACCACCCCGCCCACCCGCACCACCCCGACCCTCCGCACCACCCCGACTCCCCGCACCACCCCGACCCTCCGCACCGACCCGACCGCCACCCGCGACTGGACCCTCTGGACCACCGACGCGCGTCTCGTGGTCGCCGACCCGCGCCTCCTCGACGCCGCCGCGGCGATCGTGGACGAGGTCACCGGGGCGGTCGAGCGGGCCGGCAGCCGGTTCCGCGAGGACTCCGAGCTGAGTCGGCTCGGCCCCGCGCCGGTGGGCGGGGTCGAGGTGAGCGCGATGCTCGCCCGCCTGGTCGACGCCGCCCTCGTCGCCGCCCGGGACACCGACGGTGACGTGGACCCGACCCTCGGCGCCGACCTCGTCGCGCTCGGCTACGAGCACGGCGTGCCGTCTGCCGATCCCGCAGGAGGCGCGGCGCCGGCCCCGGCGTCCCTCGCGGTCGCCGAGGGGGTCACCCTCGCTCCCGGCCCCCGTCGTGCGCCGGCCTGGCCGGACGTCCGCCTCGACGGGCGCGTCCTCACCGTGCCCGCCGGCGTCCGCCTCGACCTCGGAGCCACGGCCAAGGCCGTCGCCGCCGACCTCGCGGCCCGACGCGTCGCGGACGAGCTCGGGGTCGGGGTGCTGGTCTCGCTCGGCGGCGACATCGCCACGGCGGGCCCCGCCCCCGCCGGCCGGTCGAGCTGGGGCGTCGACGTGCAGGACCTGCCGACCGACCCCGCGACCACGATCGAGCTCGCGCCCGGCCACGCCCTCGCCACCTCGAGCACGCAGAAGCGGCGGTGGACCTCGGGCGGGCGACCGGTCCACCACATCCTCGACCCGCGGTGGGGCGTGCCGGCGGCTCCGGTCTGGCGGAGCGTCACGGTGGCGGCCCCGACCTGCCTGCGGGCGAACACGCTCAGCACGGCCGCGGTCGTGCGCGGTCTCGGCGCCGTCGCCTGGCTCACCTCGCTCGCCGCCCCCGCGCGACTCGTCGACTCGCGGGGTCGCGTCGTCGTGACCGGCGGCTGGCCCGCCGAGGTCGACGGGGGCAGCGGCTCGTGACCGAGGCACTCTGGGCCCTGGGCCGCGGCACGGGCGTCGCCGCCCTGGTGCTGTTCACCGCCGCCGTCGTGCTCGGCGTCGTCACCCGCTCGGGTCGACCGCTGGCCGGCCTGCCCCGGTTCTCGGTGACGCTCGTGCACCGCAACGTGTCGCTGTTCGCGACCGCGTTCCTGCTGGTCCACGTCGTGGCGCTGCTCTTCGACCCCTTCGCACAGCTGACCCTGCTCGACATCGTCGTGCCCTTCTTCGGCGACTTCCGGCCGTTCTGGCAGGGGCTCGGCACGCTCGCCCTCGACCTGACGATCGCGATCGCCCTGACCGGGATGCTGCGCCGGCACGTCGGCCGCCGCGTGTTCCGCGCCGTGCACTGGGGCACCTACCTGCTCTGGCCCGTGGCGCTCGCCCACGCGATCGGCAACGGCACGAACGGCACCGACGCGTGGTTCCTCGCGCTCGCCGGGCTCTGCACCGTGGCCGTCGTCGCATCCGTCGCGTGGCGGCTGAGCACGCGCTTCGTCCAGCTCGGCACCCGGCGGCGGCCCCGGGCCACGCCGCGCGACCTCGGGTCCGTCCCCCCGACCGGCTGGACGCCGACGCAGCGCACGCCGTGGGCCGACACTCCGACCACACCCCCTGCCGTGGCACGCCCCGTGCCGTCCCGCCCCGTCGAGAGGCTGCCCCGATGACCACGCTCGCCCCGCCGCCCGTGCCGTCCTCGACGGGAGGCACCCGCCACCCGGCCCCGAACGGCGTCCGTCGACTCTTCGCCGCCGCCGATCCGTCGCTCGCCGCGCACCTCGCGGCGTTCGGGCCGCTGACCCTCGACCACGCGGGCCCCGACCTGATCGCCGAGCTGCAGGGGGCAGGGCTCGACGGTCGTGGCGGAGCCCACTTCGCGACCTGGCGCAAGCTCGCGGCCGCCCGCGCCGAGCAGCAGGGCCGCGGGGGTCCGGCCGCCCGGGGGCGGCACCGCGCGGTGGTCGTCGGCAACGGTGCCGAGGGCGAACCCCTCAGCCGCAAGGACGCCACGCTGCTCGACCGGGCCCCGCACCTCGTGCTCGACGGGCTGCTGCTGGCCGCGGCGACCGTGGGAGCCTCGCGGGCCGTCCTCTACACGACCCCGCGCCTCCTGCCGGTGGTCGAGGCCGCGCTCCGCGAGCGGGGCGACGCGTCGGACGTGACCCTCGTCGAGGCCCCCGACACCTTCTTGTCGGGTGAGGCGAGCTCGGTCGTGGCCGCCGTCGAGGGCCGTCCCGCGGTGCCGTCCGACCGGATCGCACGACTCACCACGAGCGGCGTCGGCGGTCGACCGACGCTGGTGCAGAACGTCGAGACGCTGGCCCAGCTCGCCCTCGTGGCGCGCTTCGGGGTCGCGTGGTTCCGCTCGGTGGGCGCGCCCGCCGAGCCGGGCACGCGCCTGGTCACCGTCAGCGGTGGTGACGGGCGGTCGCCGATGGCGACGGCCGCGACCCCGGGAGGCGCGGGTCGGGTCCTCGAGGTCACCGGCACCATGAGCCTCCGCCGCATCGTCGAGGCCGCCGGCGTCGACCCGACGCGGCTGCGGGCGGTGCTGGTCGGCGGGTTCCACGGCGCGTGGCTGCCGGTCGGGGCCCTGGACCTGCCCTTCACGCGCGAGGCCCTGCACCCCTGGGGTGCCTCGCCGGGGGCTGGCGTCGTCTGGGCGCTGACCGCCGACGGGTGCGGACTCGCGGCGGCGGCCGAGATCACGACGTACCTGGCGGGGCAGTCGGCCCGGCAGTGCGGACCGTGCCTGAACGGCCTGCCCCGGCTGGCCGACGTGCTCGGCAGGCTGGCCCGCGGCGACCGCGCGACGTGGCTGCCCGGTGAGGTGACCCGGCTGGCCGGACTCGTCACCGGGCGCGGGTCGTGCCACCACCCCGACGGCACGGCCCGACTCGTGTTCAGCACGCTGCAGGCGTTCGCGGACGACGTGCGGCACCACCTCGAGGGGCGGTGCCTCGCCGGAGGCCCGGGTCCCAGCGTGCCGTCGGCGACGCCGACCCGACCGGGGGAGGGACGATGAGCGCCCTCGACCTCGGCCGGGGCACCCCGTCGTCACCGCGGCCGGTCGGAGCCGCGGGTTCGGGCCGGTCGGGCCCGGTCCGCGGTGCGGCGGCGTCGATGCACGTCGACTGGACCCTCTGCGACGGGCGCGGACTCTGCACCGAGCTGCTGCCCGAACTGCTCGAACGCGACGAGTGGGGACACCCCGTGGCCGTCGGCCAGCCACCCGCCTCCCGGTCGGACGTCACCGTCCCGCCCGAGCTCGTCGACGCCGCCCGCGACGCCGTCGCCCTGTGCCCGAGGGCCGCCCTGCGCCTCCGGCCCCTGCCCCTGCCGTGACCCCCGGCCGCCTGACGCGCCCGAGACCCGCGGGCGTAGCGTCGAGGCCATGACTCGCATCACCACTCCCTTCAGCGCCTCCACCACGGCGGACGAGGTCGTCGACGGCCTCGACCTGACCGGCACGCGCATCGTCGTGACCGGCGCCGCGTCCGGCATCGGCATCGAGACCGCCCGTTCCCTCGTCGCGGCCGGGGCCGACGTGACCCTGGCCGTCCGCCGTCCCGAGCAGGGCGAGCAAGCCGTCGCCGACATCCGCGCCAGTACGGGCGCGGGCGGCGGCACGGGCCTTGCCGCCGGCCCGGGGTCCGTCCGCGCGGCGGTCCTCGACCTCGAGAAGCGCGACACGCTGCAGGCCTTCGCCGACGCGTGGCAGGGTCCCCTCGACGTGCTGATCGACAACGCCGGCGTCATGGCCACGCCCGAGACCCGCACGCCCGAGGGCTGGGAGCTCCAGTTCAGCAACAACCACCTGGGCCACTTCGCGCTCGCGAACGCCCTGCGCGACGCCCTGGTCGCCGGCGCCCAGGCCTCGGGCACGCCGTCACGCCTGGTGTCGCTCAGCTCGACGGGCCACCACCGCTCGCCGGTCGTGTTCGACGACGTCATGTTCGAGCGTCGGGAGTACGACCCGTGGGCGGCCTACGGGCAGTCGAAGACGGCGAACGCACTCTTCGCCGTGGGGGTGACGCAGCGCTGGGCCGACGACGGCGTGCTCGCCAACGCCGTGCACCCTGGCGGCATCATCACGCCCCTGCAGCGCCACCTGCCGAAGCAGGAGATGCTCGACCGGGGCTGGATCGACGAAGAGGGCACGCCCAACCCGGCCTTCAAGTCGACGCAGCAGGGCGCCGCGACGTCGGTCTTCGTGGCCGTGCACCCGCTCGTCGAGGGCGTGGGCGCCCGCTACTTCGAGGACGTCGCCGAGGCCGAACCGTTCCGCGACGACGCCCCCGGCCGAGGCGTCAAGGACTACGCCCTCGACCCCGAGCAGTCCGACCGCCTCTGGGCCCTCAGCGAGCAGCTGCTCGCCTGACCGGCGAGACCGCGGGCCCGGCGACACCGCGGGTCGGGAACGCAGGAGGCGCGAGCCGGTCCTCGAGACCGGCCCGCGCCTCCTGCGGTCGGGCCCCGCGGCTCAGCCGGTGTTCTGCAGTCCGGCGGCGATGCCGTTGACGCTGAGCAGCAGGAGGCGGTGGTCGGCGTCCGCCGGGTCGCCGCCGCCGGCGCGGCGGATGGCCCGGAGGGCGCGCAGCTGCAGCAGCGAGAGGGCGTCGACGTAGGGCGAGCGCAGTCGGACGGCACGGCTCAGCACCGGGCGCCCGTCGAGCACCTCGTCGTGGCCGCTGACCGCGAGCACCCACGAGCGGGTGCGGGCCATCTCGTCGAGGACGCGGCCGGCGAGGTCGTCGCGGTCGGCCAGGGCCAGGTACTCGCGGGCGATGTGCTCGTCGGTCTTGGCGAGCGACATCTCGACGTTCTTGATCATCGCCGAGAACAGCGGCCAGGTCGCGTACGCCTCGCGCAGCCGGTCGAGGTCGCCGACCGCCTCGAGGGCCGACCCGAGGCCGTACCAGCCGGCCAGGTTGATGCGGGCCTGGGTCCAGGCGAACACCCACGGGATCGCCCTGAGGTCTTCGAGCGACTCGACCGACAGCCCCCGTCGCGCCGGGCGCGAGCCGAGCGCGAGCAGGCCGACCTCCTCCATCGGGGTGACGGCGGCGAACCACGACGCGAAGCCGTCGGCCTTCACCAGGCCGAAGAACGCCTCGCGCGACGCCACGTCCATGGTCTCGGCGACGTCGGCGAACCGGTCCGCGGCGGTCGCGTTCGCCTGTTCGTTCGACGGGCTCGAGGCCAGCAGCGTCGCGGCGGCCATCTGCTCGACGTGCCGGGCGGCGATCGTCTTGTTGCCGTACTGGGCGAAGATGACCTCGCCCTGCTCGGTGATCTTGAAGCGGCCGTCGACCGAGGCCGGCGGCTGGGCCAGCACGGCCTCGTTCGCCGGTCCGCCGCCGCGCCCGAGGGCTCCGCCGCGGCCGTGGAAGAGGGTCAGCTCGATGTCGTTCTCGGCGGCCCAGTCGGCGATGCGCGCCTGCGCCGCGTAGAGGGCGAACGTGGCCGAGACGGGCCCGACGTCCTTGGACGAGTCCGAGTAGCCGAGCATCACCTCGAGGCGACGACCCGTCGCCTCGAGCCGCTTCTGGACGGCCTCGGTCCGAAGCGCCTCGTCGAGGATGCGCGTGCTGGCCTCGAGGTCGGCGAACGTCTCGAACAGCGGGATCACGTCGAGCACGGGGGCCGGCTCGTCGCCCATCGCGCGCTCGGCCAGCTCGTAGACGTTCGCGAGGTCGGCCGACGACTGCGTGAACGACACGATGTAGCGCGACGCGGCCCGCACGCCGTAACGCTTCTGCAGGTCGGCGATGGTGCGGAACACCGCGAGCACCTCGTCGGTCATCTCGGACCGGGCAGGAGGCGCGGCGTCGGTCTCGACGACGCCGTCGGTAGCCTGCGCCCCGTCGGTCGCCTGCGCCGCACCCGCCTCGTGCGACGCACCCGCGACCGGGTCGGCGGCGCGCAGTTCGCCCAGGGCCGTGCGGTGCACCTGCGAGTGCTGGCGCACCTCGAGCTCGGCGAGGTGGAAGCCGAAGGTCTCGACCTGCCAGACCAGGCCCTGCAGGTCGCCGTTGGCACTGCGGTGGGCGCCAGCGGCCCGCAGCGACCGCTGGACGACGCGCAGGTCGGCGAGCAGCTCGTCGGGGTGGCCGTAGGCGAGCGCGGCACCTTCGCGGCGGGTGGCGTCGATGCGCGCGGCGACGAACATCAGCACGCGGCGGTGCAGCTCGTGGGGCGAGCGCACGCCGATGCGGGACGCGACGTCCGCGTCCATCCGGCGCTGCGCCTCCGCGAGGGCCACGAGGTCGTCGGAGGCCGGCGTCTCGGCCTCGTCGAGCGTGAGGGTGCCGCCGATGCGGGTGGTCGCCCGGTGCAGGCCGAGCAGGACGTGCTCGGCGGCGATGTCGGCGGCGGCGCGCGTGACCTCGGCGGTGACGTGCGGGTTGCCGTCACGGTCGCCGCCGATCCAGGTGCCGAGGCGCATGAAGGCCGGGGCCACGGCGGGCTCGCGGCCGGCGGCCTCGCCGAGCAGCCGGTCGTCGAGCAGGCGGTAGACCTGCGGCACGATCTCGAACAGCGTCTGGTCGAAGATGCTCATGGCCGTCCGCACCTCGTCGAGCGGGGTCGGCCGCGTGGTGCGGATCGGCGAGGTGCGCCAGAGCGTGTCGACCTCCTCGAGCAACCGGCGCTCGGCCTCGGCCACGGCGACGTCGTTCTCGAGCCGGTCGCGGTCGGTCATGAGGTCGCTGATGCGCCGGATGCTCGACGCGACCGCACGACGACGGGCCTCGGTCGGGTGGGCCGTGAGCACGGGGTGGAAGCGCAACGCGTCGAGTCGCTTCGAGGCTTCCTCCGCCCCGACCTCCTCGGTCAGTTGGCGCAGCGTGGCCGAGACCGAGTCGCCGGCACCGCTGGCCTCGCTGCCACGGCGGCGCAGGACCCGCACCCGGTGGTGCTCCTCGGCGAGGTTGCTGAGGTGGAAGTAGCAGGTGAAGGCACGGGCGACCTGCTCGGCCAGGCCCTGGTCGAGCGCGTCGACGAGGCGCTGGGCGTCGTCGAGGCTCGCGCCGTCGGCCCCCTCGTAGGCGGCGATGACGGCCGCGCGGACGTCCTCGACGGCCCGGTAGAGCTCGTCGCCGCCGGACTCGCGCAGCACCCGGCCGAGCAGGCTGCCGAGGTAGCTGACGTCCTGACGCAGGCTGCCGTCGACGGCGCCGCTGATGTCGTCGCGGCTGCCGTCGTGTCGTCGTGTGGTCTCGATGTCGGTCACCGCACCATCTTGGACGACCCGGGCGCTTCATGACGCCACGTTCTGGTCACCGCGCCAGGTTTAATCGTGGCGCGGTGTCCAGAACGTGGCGTGGTGCCCGGCTCGGGGCAGCTGGTACGGCGCGCCCCGGCTCAGGTCGCGGCCCAGAGCGCCCGGTAGTACTCGGTGCGGACGGGGTCGTCGGCGACGCCGTACGCGTCGAGGAAGGCCTGCTCGTGGCCGGGCCCGTAGTTCCAGCCGAGGCTCATCGTGGCGACGGCGAGGTCGGCCCAACGGTCCGCGACGCCGAGGGCGTCGAAGTCGACGTGCCCCGACCAGAGGCCGTCGTCGCCGATCATGGTGTTGGGCACGCACGGGTCGCCGTGGCAGACGACGAGCCGGTCGATCGGCGGAGGGTCACCCAGCCCGGGAGGCGCGGTGCGGGCCTTCGCGCTGGTCGCGATCCGGTCGTCGACCGACCAGCTGAAGGGGCACTCGTCGACCGGCAAGGCGTCGTGCAGCCGCCTCAGCCCCCGTC
The DNA here is from genome assembly GCF_040547465.1 of Frigoribacterium sp. PvP054. NCBI lineage: Bacteria > Bacillati > Actinomycetota > Actinomycetes > Micrococcales > Microbacteriaceae > Frigoribacterium > Frigoribacterium sp. PvP054. The sequence continues at coordinate 95,858 of NZ_JBEPPU010000009.1, read as the reverse complement.
CCGCGAACGACGGAACGGGCCGCCCCCGAGGGGACGGCCCGTTCTGCTTGGTGCGGGGAGCTGCTTACGCGCGGCTGCCCTTGCGGCCGGTGATGAAGCCCCAGATGACGAGGACGACGAGCGCGCCGAGGATGGCGATGATCCAGCTCTGGATGCTGAAGAAGCCGTCGTAGCCGACGTTGAACACGGCGCCGCCGATCCAACCGCCGATGAGGGCGCCGATGACGCCGAGGATCAGGGTGGCGATCCAGCCGCCGCCCTGACGGCCGGGGAGGATGAGCTTGGCGATGGCGCCGGCGATGAGGCCGAGGAGGATGAAGGCGAGGAAGCCCATGATGTGTTCCTTTTCGTTGGGTGCGCGGGTTGCGCTGTTGCTGCTGAGACGGTCGGGTGCGTGCCAGCGGGGTCTGTGATCACGGCCGCACGGTCGGAGTCCTCAGGAAGGTCGTTCCTTCGGTCTCCGTGGCGGGGAGGACTAGTGCGAGGCCTTGCGAGCCTTCTTCACGGCGGCCTTGCGGGCCTTCGTGACGTCCTTCTTGGCCTGGGCACGCGCCTTCTTGACCTTGGGGTCGTTCCAGAACGAGCCGAAGAAGTTGCTGATCTCCTTGTAGCGGCCCTTTCCGGCCTTGGCGCCGTAGGTGTACGCGAGGAACGCGATGAGAGCGATGACGAGGTACTTGAAGCGCATGTGGTGGTCCTCCCGGTGGGACGTTCTTGTCGTTCGCCGGTGACGCTATTCCTCCTGGGAGTTCTCTGTTACAAATCGGTCGGGTCTTGCGCTTGCGGCGTTCGCATCCGTCCTGTCGGCGCTCGGGCGTCACGCCCTCGCCGCACGACCGAAACACCCCGGCAACACCCCCTGGCTAGCGTCGAGCCATGGGTGAGCTCTTCGACGGATACGCGACCACCACGGGTGCCGCGACCCGGCCGGCCGGGTCGCGTCCGACCGCCACGGCGTGGGACGAGATGTTCGAGCCCGACGGCACGCCCCGCCGGGCGTACCACGACATCCACGCCACCCTCGAGGGCATGACGCAGGACGACCTGCGCGGCCGGACCGCCGCCCTGGCCGACTCGTACCTGGCGCAGGGCGTCACCTTCGACTTCGCCGGCGAGGAGCGCCCCTTCCCGCTCGACGCCGTGCCCCGCGTCGTCGAGCACGCCGAGTGGACCACCGTCGAGCGAGGCGTCAAGCAGCGCGTCAAGGCGCTCGAGGCGTTCCTCGCCGACGTCTACGGCCCGCAGACGGCGATCGCCGACGGGGTCATCCCCGCGAGCCTGATCACGAGCTCGAGCCACTTCCACCGGCAGGCGAGCGGCATCGACCCCGCCAACGGCGTGCGCATCCAGGTCAGCGGCATCGACCTGATCCGCGACGAGGCCGGGGCCTGGCGGGTGCTCGAGGACAACGTCCGCGTCCCGAGCGGCGTGAGCTACGTCATCTCGAACCGCCGGGTCATGGCGCAGACGCTGCCCGAGCTGTTCGTCTCGATGCGGGTGCGCCCGGTGGGCGACTACCCGAACCGCCTGCTCGCCGCGCTCAAGAAGAGCGCGCCGTCGGGCGTCGACGAGCCGACGGTCGTGGTGCTGACGCCGGGTGTCTTCAACTCGGCGTACTACGAGCACACCTTGCTGGCCCGTCTCATGGGCGTCGAGCTGGTCGAGGGCCGCGACCTCTACTGCTCGGGCGGCCGCGTCTTCATGCGGACCACCGGCGGCCCCGAGCGCGTCGACGTGATCTACCGCCGGGTCGACGACGAGTTCCTCGACCCGCTGCAGTTCCGGGCGGACTCGGTGCTCGGCTCGCCCGGCCTGCTGATGGCCGCGCGCCTCGGGACGGTGACCATCGCGAACGCGGTCGGCAACGGCGTCGCCGACGACAAGCTCGTCTACACGTACCTGCCCGAGCTGATCCGCTACTACCTGGGCGAGGAGGCGCTGCTGCCGAACGTGCGCACCTGGCGGCTCGAGGACCCCGGCGCCCTCGACGAGGTGCTCGACCGGCTCGACGAGCTCGTGGTCAAGCCGGTCGACGGCTCGGGGGGCAAGGGCCTCGTGGTCGGGCCCGCCGCCAGTCGACGCGAGCTCGACGACCTGCGCACGCAGCTGCAGCGCGACCCCCGCGGCTGGATCGCCCAGCCCGTGGTGCAGCTCAGCACGATCCCCACCCTGGTCCACGACGGCCTGCGCCCCCGGCACGCCGACCTGCGTCCGTTCGCGGTGCACGACGGCGACGACGTCTGGGTGCTGCCCGGCGGCCTCACCCGGGTCGCGTTGCCCGAGGGGCAGCTCGTGGTCAACAGCAGCCAGGGCGGTGGCTCGAAGGACACCTGGATCGTCGGCGGCGACGTCAACGCCTGGGCCGGGCACGACGTCAGCGCGCTCATCGCCGAGCAGACCACCCCGACCCAGTCGATCCCGGTGATCACGCCCGAGCAGGCCGCCGAGGCCGCCGCCGCGGCGGCGGACCACAGCCCCGACCACGCACCCCAGGACGACCCGCGCAACGACCAGCAGGCACAACAGCAACAGGCGAAGGAGGCGCGGCCGGGGTCGCCAGGACGCCCCGCGCCTCCTGCGTCCCCGCCCGACGACCACGCAGCCACCCCGACCGAAGGGCCATCATGCTGAGCCGCATCGCCGAGAGCCTGTTCTGGATCGGCCGGTACATCGAGCGGTCGGACGGCACGGCGCGCATCCTCGACGTCCACCTGCAGCTGCTGCTCGAGGACCCGTGGATCGAGGAGGACGTCGCCTGCCGCAGCCTGCTCGCCGTGATGGGCAGCGACGCCCCCGAGGGCGACCTGGCCCGCGGGGACGTGCTGTCGATGCTGGCCGTCGACCGGCACAACCCGGCCTCGATCGCCTACTCGTTGGGCGCCGCCCGCGAGAACGCGCGCCGGGCCCGCGAGATCGTCTCGACCGAGCTCTGGGAGTGCCTCAACACGACGCGCGCCCGCATGCCCCGCAAGGTCGCGGACGACAAGGTGCACGAGTTCTTCGCCTGGGTGCGCGAACGGAGCGCGCTCGCCGTCGGCATCATCGAGAGCGCGACGAGCCGCGACGAGGTGTGGCAGTTCTTCACCCTCGGCCGGTCGATCGAGCGGGCCGACATGACCGCACGCCTGCTCGCCACCCGCACGCTGACCGAGGCGTCGGGCCCGTCGTGGACGACGATCCTGCGGTCGTGCGGCGCCTACGAGGCCTACCTGCGCACCTACCGGGGCGTGCCGAGCGCCCGCAACGCCGCCGAGTTCCTGCTGCTCGACCGGCTCTTCCCCCGCAGCGTGCTCTTCGCGATCAGCCGGGCCGAGTCGTGCCTGCGCGAGGTCGAGCCGACGACCCACCGGGTCGCCGCGTCCGACAGCGGCGTGCGCATCCTCGGGCAGATGCGCAGCGAGCTCGAGTTCCGGCCGATCGGCGAGATCCTCGACGACCTGCCGGGCCAGATGGACACCGTGCAGGCCGCCACGAGCGCCGCGTCCGAGGCGATCCGGCAGCGGTACTTCCCGACGAGCGCGGCTCCGACCTGGGTGGGTGAGCGGTCGTGAGCCGGCTGCGCATCCGGCACGTGACCGGGTTCTCGTACCAGGGCGAGGCCGTCGCGAGCTACAACGAGGCCCGCATGCTGCCCGCGCACACCGAGGGCCAGTTCGTCCTCTCGTCGCACCTGCGCATCGAGCCGGTCGCCGCGTCGCACGAGTACGTCGACTACTGGGGCACCCGGGTGTCGTCGTTCGAGGTGCTGCTGCCGCACCGGCAGCTCTCGCTGACGGCGACCTCGCTCGTCGAGGTCCGTCCGCAGGCGCATCCGGCCGAGACGATCTCGTGGGCCCTCCTGGCGTCGGTGGCGGGGGCCAGCACCTCGTTCGTCGAGCACCTCGAGCAGACGCCCCTCACCGCGCCTCCCGCCGACCTCGCGGCGGTCGGCACCGACGCCCGTGCGGCGCACACCGACCCGTGCGCCGCCGCGATGGCGATCTGCGAGACCGTGGGAGGCGCGGTGCGGTACCTGCCGGGCGTCACCAACGTGAAGACCACGGCCGCCGAGTCGTGGGCCGCCCGGGCCGGCGTCTGCCAGGACATCGCCCACGTCACGGTGGGCGCGCTGCGGGCCGCGGGCATCCCGGCGCGCTACGTCAGCGGCTACCTGCACCCGAAGCCCTCGGCCGAGCTGCGCGAGACGGTCACGGGCGAGTCCCACGCCTGGGTCGAGTTCTTCTGCGGCACCTGGCACGGCTACGACCCGACCAACCTGATCGACATCGGCGAACGACACGTCGTCGTCGGCCAGGGCCGCGACTACCGCGACGTGCCGCCGCTGCGCGGGGTCTACGCCGGCTCGTCGAACAGCGAGCTCTTCGTCACCGTCGAGATCACTCGCGAGGCCTAGGGGCGGCCCCGCCGGCCCTGCCGTCGCGGCTCGCGTGCGTCGCCGCGCCGCGCCGCGCCTTCCGCACCGCGCCACGCCAGGCCACGCCACGCCTTCCGCACCGCACCGCAATTCGTGCACCGCACCGCGTCGAGACACGGTGTGGTGCACGAAACGCGGTGCGAAGCGCCCCGGCCGCGAGCCCCGGGGCGGCAGCCCGTGGAGGCGCGGGTCAGCAGGCCGTGTAGACGTGGGCCGGGTCGGTGGCCGGCACCAGGTCGCGGTCGCGCACGATGGTCGAGGGCGCGGGGTCGAGCGCGTCCACCCGGGCGCACACCGTGGCGACCGCGCCGCGCAGGTCGTCGGTGTACTCGACGTCGAACACGAGCCCGCCGTAGACGTCGGTGTAGGCGGCGCACTCGTCGTAGCGGTCGCACTCCTCGGTGACCGCGAAGTCGTAGCCGACCTCGTCGCGCCCGCGGGTGCCCAGGTCGGCGGTGTTCTTCTGGGCCGTGGCCAGCCCCGCGGCGTGCGCCCGGGCGACGAGCAGCGTGGCGTAGGCGACCGCGTCGTCCTCGCCGAAGGCTCCGTCCGACCGCGTCCACGAGTCGAGGTTGTCGAACTCGACCGCCCGGTAGCCCGAGTCGGCGCAGCCGTCGATCGTCGACGCCTGACGCTCGGCGACGGCCTGCCGCACCGCCTCCGTCGACAGGTCGAACAGGTGCTCGTCGGGCCAGCCCGGGTCGACCAGGGGTTCGCCGTCCGCCGTCCGCACCAGCAGGTCCGTCGGCCACTCCACGCCCGGCTGGGTCTGGAACCCGTTCACGTAGCAGATGCCGTAGACGCCCTCGGCGGGGTCGTCGGTGCTGTCGCGGGCGACGACGGTGGCTCCGTCGGGGACGGTCGACGCGCCTCCCAGCTGGTAGTCGAAGCGGGCGCCCTCGGGCGGCAGCTCGACGCCGTCGACCGCCGGGGCCGCGGACGCGGAGGCGCGCTCGGCCGGGCCACCGTCTCCGGCTCCCGCCGAGGTGCACCCCGCCAGGGCCAGCCCGAGGACGACGAGGCCGACGAGTCCGAGGGGTGCGCGCATGCCGTGAGCCTAGGGGAGGAGGCGCTGCGACACCGCCGGGCGACGGCGTCAGACGCTGTGGGTGAGGGGGGCCGACTCCTGCTCGCTGACGGCGGCGTCGACCGGGCCGGCCATCGCCGCGGCGGCCGTCGTCGGCGTCGTGGCCGGGGCCCGCCGCGAGGCCAGGAAGTCCAGGCGCGCGGCCTCACGGGCCTGCTCGCGGTCGAGCTCGGCCTGGCGGGCGGCGGCCCGGGCGGCCGCGAGCGTGCGGGTGTTCTCGCGTGCGCGGGCGGCAGCGGCCGAGGAGGCGCGGCGCGCGGTCGCCCCCGTGGCCCGGGCGGCGACGACGGCTCCGGCCGCCGTGGCCCGGCTGCCGTGGCGCACGCCGTCCCAGGTCGAGCGGGCGGCCGGTCGGGCGTGGGTCGCGACGGTGCCTCCCGTCGTGCGGAACCAGGCGACGACGACGGGCGTGGTGCGCCGTGCCCAGGCGACGGTCGCGCGCGACGCGCGACGCACGGCACGCGCCGTCGCCCGACCTGCCCGGGCCAGGGCGTCGCCGACCGTGCGGGCCACCGCGGCGACGTGGGCGGCGGCGGTCGACAGGGCGGGGCGGAGGCGGTCGGCCAGCGTCGGCGCGGCCGGAGCCTGGTCGCCCGTCGTCGCCGCCGTGGTGGTCTCGTGGGGTGCGTCCCCGGGCGTCGGCAGCGTCGTGGTGGGCAGCGGCGTCGCGGTGTCGGCCCGTGCCGCCGCTCCTGCGGCCGCGGCCGAGGTCGCGGGGAGAGGCGACGTCGGGGCGGCGACCACGGGGGCGGTCGCGAGCGAGGCGGCGACCGCAGGTCGTCCGGCGGGCGGGACGCGCGCCTCCCGGGGTGCCGGGGCGGTCGTGAGCGGCGAGGGGGCCGCGGACCGCTCGTCGGCGGCGACCGGCGCCGGGTCGTCGTGGGGGAGGGCTCCCAGCACGCGGTCGGCCAGGCCGACGAGGGCGACGGTGACACCGCCGACGGCGAGGGCGGCGCCGAGCAGCCAGATGCCGACCGTGACGAAGTCGAGTTCGCCGAGCGGCATGAACCCGCCCGAGAACAGCCCCACGCTCGCCAACCGGAAGGTCGCGGCCAGGACGAGCGCGGCACCGGAGACCAGCATGGCGAGCGCGATCCAGCCCGTGACTGCTGCCTTGCCCATGCGACACCTCCTGGCGCGGGACGCCTCACCGACGGTCGGTCCGGGCGGATGTCCCCTGCGAATGTAACCCCGAGGGGGGCTCGACCGGAACCCGCGGTGTCGGACGCGCCGTTCCCGGGCGATGCTCGGCTTCTGCGGGGGCTTCTCGGATGCTGGGTCGAGAGGATCGGGCGCATGGCCAACTTCGACCGTCTCCTGGGTGCCGCCGCTCGTGCGCTCGGCAACTCGTCCTCTTCTTCGTCCGGCCGCGGTGGCGCGTCCGGCGGCTCGACCGACTGGCGCGACATGGTGCGCAAGGTCTCCGACAAGGTCACCGGCGACGACCGTCAGAACGGGCAGCAGTCCCAGCCCGGCGGGTACGGCGCGCCCCGGCAGCCGCAGCACCAGCAGCCGCAGCACCAGCAGGGCGTCGGGCGTCCGGGCGCCGGCGGCCACGCCCCGCAGGGGTCGGCTGCCGACCGCGCGGCCCTCGCCAAGTACGACTACCTGCTGCAGACCGCGCCGCCGCAGCAGCTCGAGCAGGTGCACCGCGACGCCTTCGAGCGCCTCACGCCCGAGCAGCGCCAGCAGGTGCTCGCCCGGTTGAGCGCCGAGGTGCCCGCGGGCGAGCGTCCCGCCTCGAGCGAGCCCGCCGACCTCGCCCGCGCGGCGACGCGGGGCGAGACGGCGCACCCCGGCCTCATGAAGCGCGTGCTCGGCAGCACGGGCGGCAAGGTCGCGGCGGGTGCGGCGGTCGGTGCGGGCGTGGCCGGCGTCGCGGGCCTCGCCGTCGCCGTCGCCGGTGCGGCGGCCGTCAGCAGCGTCGCCCTGCCGTTGCTGGGCGATGCCGTGGCCTCGGGCATCGACTTCGACCAGCTGACGAACGGGTTCGGCTTCGAGGGGCTCGACGGCCTCACCGCCGGCGGCGAGGAGTACCTCGGCGGCCTCGGCGAGCAGGTCGGCGGCCTGGGCGAGCAGGTCGGTGGGCTCGGCGACCAGCTCGGCAGCCTCGGCGAGGGGTTCCGGCTCCCCGGGCTCGGCGACTTCTTCGAGCGCTGACGCCCCACCCGCCGAGACCCCACGATCTCGCCGAGACCCCCGTGCGCGCAGCGGGGTCCGGGCGACGTCCTGGGGTCTCGCCTGGGTAGCCTCGGCGCATGATCGCGATCTCGGCCGGCATCGCCGTCGTCTTCCTGTCGCTGTTCGTCGTGTCGCGACGCCGCGACGCCCGGCGGTTCCGCAACGGGGTGTTCCTGCTCATGGCCGGCGGGTTCGGCCTCGTCACCGCGACAGGTGTCCTCGTCGCGGTCTTCCCGCCCTTCGCCCTGCTGATCGTCCTCGCGGTCGCCCTCGTGCCGGTGCTCGTGCTGGCTCTCGCAGTCTTCGCGATCGCCAACGGCGTCACGATGCTGCGGTCCGAGGGGCGCAGCCTCGGCAACCTCCTCTCGCTGCTCGCCGGGCTCGCCCTGATCGGCGTGCCGTTCCTCGTGGTGACGATCGTGGTGGCGGCCGGCCGGACGACCGTGCCCGTGCTGCAGGACGTCGTCTTCGTCCTGGCCCTGGTGATCGTGTTCGTCTCGGGGTACGCGGCGGCCACCTTCGCCGCCTTCACCCTCTGGTCGCTCGTCTACGCCCGACCCCGCGAACGTGAGCTGCCCGACGCCGTGATCGTGCTCGGCTCGGGGCTCGTCCGCGGCGAGGTGCCGCCGCTGCTGCGCAGCCGACTCGATCGGGCCCTCGCGATCTACCGCTCCGCCCCGGACGGCACGCGTCGGCCGTTGCTCGTGCCGTCCGGCGGCCAGGGGGCGGACGAGCCCCGACCCGAGGGCGAGGCCATGGCCGAGTACCTCGTCGCCCACGGGGCCGACCCGGCCGACGTGCGACCCGAGACCGCCTCGCGCAGCACCCGCGAGAACCTCGTGCTGTCCCGACGGGTGCTCGCCGAGGCCGCGCGCGAGGGCTCGACCCTGGTCGTCACCAACGACTACCACGTGCTGCGGGCGGCGCTGTTGGCGCGCGACACGGGCAGCAGCGCCGACGTCGTGGCGTCGCCGACCGCCGCCTACTACGTGCCGAGCGCCTTCCTGCGCGAGTGGGTGGCCGTCATGGTCGAGCACAAGGCGTTGAACCTGTTGCTCGTGGCCCCGTTCGTGGTGCTGATCGCGGCCTGGGTCGTGTCGCTGCACGCCTGACCGGGGCCGCCGAGGAGGCGCGGTGAGGGGAGCGCCGGCACCGCGCCTCCTGCGGTCGCCCGGCACCGCGCCTCCTGCGGTCGCGTGGCATCGCGTCGCGCCGCGCCGCGCAGGGCCGCGCCGACGCTCAGGACGGCCGGGTCGCCGTGCCCTCGTCCACCGCGAGGTCGGTCGCGGCCTCGTCGCGCTCGCGGACGGCCGCCCCGTCGCCGTCGTGCTGCAGTCGGTAGTGGAACCTGCCGGCGCCGAGGACCGGCAGGGCGCCGGTGACGGGATCGGGCTCGCCGTCGTGGACGCGCCGGACGCGCAGGTGCTGCCCGCGCACGAGCCACGCGATGGCGACGCCGGCGGCCACGAAGCCCGACGCCGCCGCGACCCCGATCGCCCAGCGCGGGCCGGCCACGTTCGCGACCCAGCCGACCACCGGGGCTCCGAGCGGGGTGCCGCCGGTGAAGACGGCCATGTAGAGCGCCATGACGCGGCCACGCATGCGCGGTGCCGTCGTGAGCTGCACGGTGGCGTTCGCCGTCGTCATCAGCGTGATCGACGCGAGCCCCACGGTGACGAGCACGGCCGCGAAGCTCCAGTAGGTCGGCATGACCGCCGCGACGAGGGAGGCCACGCCGAAGGCGAGGGCCGCGGTGACGAGCACCCGCCAGCGGGGTCTCTCGCGGCGGGCCGAGAGCAGGGCGCCGACCAGGGAGCCCACGGCGATCGACGACGACAGCAGGCCGAACCCGCTGGCGTCCACGCCGAACTCGACGCTCGCCATGGTCGAGGTGAAGATCGCGAAGTTCAGGCCGAAGGTGCCGATGACGAAGACCATGACGAACACGACGACCAGGTCGGGCCGCGACCGCACGTAGCGGAACCCCTCGCGGATCTGCCCCTTCGCCCGCGACACGGCCGGCTTCAGTTCGAGCTGGGCGACCCGGATGAACCGCAGCGACAGCAGCACGGCGGCGAACGACCCGGCGTTGATGACGAACACCCAGCCGGTGCCGATCGTGGCGATCAGGACGCCCGCGACCGCCGGTCCGACCAGGCGGGCGCCGTTGAACGAGGCCGAGTTGAGGCTGACGGCGTTGGTGAGGTGCCCCGGGGGGACCAGCTCGGACACGAAGCTCTGTCGCACCGGAGCGTCGATCGCCGCGGCCACGCCGAGCAGCAGGGCGAAGAGGTAGACCATCCAGAGCTGCACGCTGTCGGTCAGCACGAGCAGGCCCAGGCCGAGCCCGAGCAGGCCCATGCTCAGCTGCGTGACCATCAGCAGGCGTCGACGGTCGAAGCGGTCGGCGATCAGCCCGGTGATGGGCACCATCAGGATGGGCGGCGCGAACTGCAACGCCATCGTGATGCCGAGCGCCGTGGCGTCGTTGTCGGTCAGGTCGGTGAGGACGAGCCAGTCCTGCGCCGTGCGCTGCATCCAGGTGCCGACGTTCGAGACGAGGGCCCCGGCGAACCAGAGGCGGTAGTTGAACAGCGACAGGCTGCGGAACATCGCGGTCACGAGCGGGTCAGCTTCCGAAGGATGTCGGTCGCCTCGGCCAGGGTGCGGCGTTCGTCGGCGGTCAGGGCCGAGAGGCGGGGCAGCAGCCACTCGTCGCGACGCCGCCGCGTCTCGAAGACGAACGCCGCCCCGGCCTCGGTGGTCTCGAGCAGCACGCGCCGCTTGTCGTCGTCGTCGACGGTGCGGCGCAGCAGGCCGGCGTCGACGAGCTTGCCGACGGTGCGGTTCATCGACGGGGGAGTCACGCCCTCGTGCGCCGTCAGCGCCCCGATCGTCAGCGGTTGGTTCTGCACGACGTAGCCGAGTGCGGCCATCTGGGCGTCCGTGACGTCGGCGTCGGCCTTCTGCTGCCGCAGCCGCCGGGCGAGGCGCAGCACCGCCCCACGGACGTCGGTGGCGAGCTGGGCGTGGGGCAGGGCCCGAGCGGTGGGAGGCGCGGAGTCGGTCATCGCGGGCCACGATACTCGTTTAGTTCGGCTAAGTAAACGTCTGGGTGCGGGGTGTGCGATGCGCGGCACCCGGAGGCGGCACGGCACCGGCGTGCGCCTAGGCTCGGATCGATGAGCGACGACGACGTCCCGGCCGAGCCGACCCGCCCCTCCTGGCTGTCCGGGCGGGGGGCCGTGCTGACGGTGGCGCTCATCGTGGGCATCTCGCCGTTCGCGACCGACATGTACATCCCCGCCCTGCCGGCGATCGCGCGCGACCTCGGCGCCACGACGGCCGAGGTGCAGCTCAGTCTCACGGCGTTCCTGGTCGCCTTCGCCGTGGGCCAGATCGTGATCGGGCCGATCAGCGACGGGCGGGGCAGGAGGCGCGTCCTGCTGGGCGGGACGCTCCTGTTCGCCCTCGCCTCGATCGCCTGCGCCGTGGCCCCCGACGCGGCGACCCTCGTGGTGGCGCGCGTCGCGCAGGGCCTCGGCGGTGCGGCGGGCTCGGTGGCCGCCCGCGCCATGGTGGGGGACTCGACGACGGGGCTGGTGCGCAGCCGCCTCTTCGCGACGCTCGCCGCGATCAACGCCGTCGGGCCCGTCGTCGCGCCGCTCGTCGGCGGCGTCGTGCTCTCGGTGTCGACCTGGCGGGCGACGTTCGTCGTCCTCGCCGTGCTCGGGGCGGCGTTGACCTGGGCCGCCGCGCGTCGCCTGCCCGAGACCCTCGTCGACCCCGAGCCGGGGGCGGGCTCGCTGCTCGCGTCCCTGCGGCGGATGGGCACCCTGCTGGCGATGCCGAGGTTCCGCTGGTACCTGGTGACGGGCTGCGCGGCGACGATCGGGTTCTTCTCGTACATCGCGACGTCGTCGTTCGTCTTCCAGGAGCAGTACGGCTTCGGCGAGGGCCTCTACACGCTCGTCTTCGCCTCGAACGCCTCGTGCATGATCGCCTCGACCCTGGTGTTCCGCCGGCTCGTGGGGCGCTTCGCCGAGGACCACCTCTTCACCGCGGGGCTCGTCACCTGCACGGTCGGCTCGGCCCTCGTGCTGGTCGGCGCGCTGACGGGTCTCGGCCCCGCGCTCGTCTGGCCGGCGCTGGCCCTCGTGACGGCGGGCTGGGGCTGGGTGATCCCCGGGTCGATCACGCTGACGCAGGCCCTCGGGCACCGGGCGCCGGGCACCGCCGCCGCGCTCGCCGGCGGCCTCCAGTTCGGGCTCGGCGGGGCGGCGACCCCGCTCGCCGGGGCACTCGGCGGCACCGCCGTCGTCATGGGCGCGCTGATGCTCGGCTTCATCGCCACCGGGCTGGCCGTGCAGGCGTGGGCGTCGTCGCGAGGTGGCAGCCCGGCGACCTGACCCGGCGGCGCGACCCGCGCCTGCTGCGGTCGACGGCGCGACCCGCGCCTCCTGCGGTCGGCGGCGCGACCCGCGCCTCCTGCGGTCGACGGGGGGTGGTGCGCCGGGCGGCGCGGTGCCACCCTGGGCTCGACGTCGACCGGCGCCGCGACCCGAGGAGGACACCGTGACCGTGCAACTCACCCCGTACCTGGCGTTCCGCGACCGGACGCGCGAGGCCTTCGACTTCTACGCGACGGTCTTCGGCGGCACGCCGACCTTCAGCACGTTCGGCGAGTTCGGCGTCGGCACGCCCGCCGAGGCCGAGAAGGTCATGCACGGTCAGTTGCAGACGCCGTCGGGCCTGCTGTTGATGGGAGCCGACCGGCCCGACTCGTACCCGCTCGAAGAGGCCAGCAGCGTGTCGTTGTCGCTCTTCGGCGGCCCGGACGACGCCGCCGCGTTGACGGGCTGGTTCGACGCGCTCGCCGTGGGCGGCACCGTGCACGAGGCCCTGGCGCAGGCGCCGTGGGGCGACTCGTTCGGCATGCTCGACGACCGGTACGGCCAGCACTGGATGGTCAACATCGGCGGCACAGCGGCCTGAGCCCGGCCGGGCGGTCGCGCGCTCGCGCGGCAAAACGACACGTGTTGCCCCGAACTCCATGCAAGCGTATGTTCGCAGGCGGGCTCGTCGACGAGCCCGACCGGCCCCGACGGTCGGCCACGATCGAGGAAGGCACGCACCATGGCACGGTTCAGCGACAAGACGGCACTCGTCACCGGCGGGGGGAGCGGCATCGGCGCCGCGATCTCGCGCTCCCTGGCGGCCGAGGGCGCCTCGGTCGTCGTCACCGACATCAAGCTCGACGCGGCGCAGGGCGTCGTCGACCAGATCGTCGCCGCGGGCGGCACGGCGGTCGCGTTCGAGCAGAACACCGCGAAGCCCGAGCAGTCCGAGGCGGCCGTCGAGTTCGCGAAGTCGACCTACGGCGCCCTGCACCTCGCCGTCAACAACGCGGGCATCGGCGCACCGGCCGCCGACATCGGCGACTACGACATCGCCGCCTGGGACCGCGTCCGTTCCGTCGACCTCGACGGCGTCTTCTACGGCCTGCGCTACCAGCTGCCCGCCATGGTCGAGGCCGGCGGCGGCTCGATCGTCAACATGAGCTCGGTGCTCGGCTCGGTCGGCATCGCGCAGAACGCGGCCTACGTCGCGAGCAAGCACGCCCTGGTCGGCCTGACCAAGGTCGCGGCCCTCGAGTACTCGAAGCGCGGCGTCCGCACCAACGCCGTCGGCCCCGGCTTCATCGACACGCCCCTCGTGCGCTCGTCGCTCGACGGCGACGCCCTCTCGTACCTCGAGGCGCAGCACGCCACCGGCCGCCTGGGGACCGACGCCGAGGTCTCCGCCCTCGTCCTGTTCCTGCTGAGCGACGAGGCCTCGTTCGTCACCGGCAGCTACCACCTCGTCGACGGCGGCTACTCGGCGCACTGACGTCGGAGTCCGAGGAGGCGCGGTGCGGGCGGTCCCGCACCGCGCCTCCTGCCGTCCCGCTTCAGCCCCGCTTCAGCGCGCGCCCGCCATGATGGGCACGACGCGCACCCGCGCGACCGAGGGAGGGCCACCGTGCGCGTGCTCGTCGTCGAGGACCAGTCGACACTGGCCGACGGGCTGCGGCTCGGTCTCGAGGCCGAGGGCATCGCGGTCGACGTCGCGGGGACCGGCACCGACGGGCTCTGGCGGACCCGAGAGGGCAGCTACGACGTGGTCGTCCTCGACATCATGCTGCCGGGCATGAGCGGGTACGCCGTCTGCCGGGCGATGCGCGAGGGCGGCGACTGGACTCCCGTCATCATGCTGACCGCCAAGGACGGCGAGTGGGACCAGGTCGAGGCCCTCGACACCGGCGCCGACGACTACCTCACCAAGCCGTTCTCGTTCGCCGTGCTGCTCGCCCGGCTGCGGGCCCTCGTCCGCCGCGGCGCCCGAGAACGCCCCGTGGTGCTCGAAGCCGGCGACCTGCGCGTCGACCCCGCCTCGCGGAGCGTCCACCGCGGAGACGTCGAGGTCGAGCTGACCAGCCGCGAGTTCGCCGTGCTCGAGTTCCTGATGCGTCACGCCGGCAGCGTGGTCACGAAGCGCGAGGTCCTCGACGGGGTCTGGAACGACGACTTCGAGGGCGACCCCAACATCGTCGAGGTCTACGTGCGTCACCTGCGCAACAAGGTCGACCGGCCCTTCGGCCGCGAGGCCATCGTCACGCTGCGCGGGGCGGGGTACCGCCTGGAGGCGCGGGGTGGCTGAGCGGACCGGTCGCGACCGCGTCGCCGGGCTCGACCCGACCGTCGGCGGCGGGCGCGGCCGGGCCCGGCGGGCGTCGCTGCGGTCGCGCATCACGGCGGCCGCCGTGCTGGCCGTCGCCCTGACCCTCGGGCTCTTCACCCTCGTCTTCGCGCTCGTGCAGCAGGCCGTGCTCGCCGACGCCCCGCGTCAGGCCGCCTCGGCCGACGTGGACCGTGCCGTGTCGGCGCTCGCCATCGGCTCGTCCCCGTCGGTGGCCGTCGCCGGTGAGGCCGACGGATCGCTGGTCGTGGTGACCGACGCGTCCGGGCGGGTGCTCGCCTCGGGCGGAGACGACGACCTCACCGACCTCGCCTCGTCCATCGCGTCGGCCGCCTCGGGCGACCGCGTGGACCTCGACGGCGGCGACTTCGTGGTCGAACGCCAGGACGTGGGGGTCGAGAGCACGCCGACGCCCACCCCCGTCGTTCCCGAGGCGACCCCGACGCCGACCCCGTCGGAGTCGTCCGACGACGACTCGGGCGGCGATTCGGGGTCCGGCGACGACTCCGGCGGCGGGTCGGGCTCGGACGACTCCGGCGGCGACGACTCCGGCACCGACGCGGCGCCCTCCGGCGACGCGTCGGTGAGCCCGGAGGCGGCCACCACGCCCGTCGAGACGGTCACGACCGAGTACGCCGTCGTCGCCGCGCGCTCCCTCGGGGAGGCGAGCGCCGCCTCCTCCGCCAGCCTCGTCACGCTCGGCATCGCGATCCCGGTGGCGCTGCTGGTGCTCGGGGTCACCACGTGGCTGGTCGTGGGCCGGGCACTCCGCCCGGTCGAGTCGATGCGGCGCGAGGTCGACTCGGTCACGGCCCAGAGCCTGTCGCACCGGTTGCCCGACCCGGGCGGCAGCGACGAGATCGCCCGCCTCGCGCACACGCTGAACGGCATGCTCGACCGGCTCGACTCGTCGGCCACGGCCCAGCGGCGCTTCGTCGGCGACGCCTCGCACGAGCTGAAGACCCCCCTCGCGACGATCCGCCAGCACGCCGAGGTCGCCCTGCTGCACCCCGGCAGCATCGACGGCGCCGCGCTCGCCGGCACCGTCCTCGGCGAGGAGGCGCGGCTGACGGCGCTCGTGCAGGGCCTGCTGGTCCTCGCGCGGGCCGACGAGGGCGCCCTCGGGGTCACGCGTCGCCCCGTCGACCTCGACGACCTCGTGGTCGCCGAGACGGCCCGGCTGCGGGACGCACCGACCGTCGACGGCCGCGGCCGGCTCGGCGTCGACGCGACCGCCGTGGGCCCCGCACGGGTCGACGGCGACGAGGGATTGCTCGGCCAGGTCGTGCACAACCTCGTGGCCAACGCGGCCCGCCACGCCGACTCGCGCGTCGCCGTCGCCCTGTCCGAGCACGACGGCGGCGTCGCGCTGACCGTCGACGACGACGGTGCGGGCGTCGCCGAGGCCGACCGCGAGCGGGTGTTCGAACGCTTCGTGCGACTCGACGAGGCCCGTGCCCGCGACTCGGGCGGCAGCGGCCTCGGGCTCGCCATCGTGCGCGAGATCGTCCGCGTCCACGGAGGCGCGGTGTCGGTCACGGCCTCCCCCCTCGGTGGTGCCCGCTTCGTGGTGACGTTGCCCGCCGGCTCGGCCTGAGTCGGGCGCCTCACCCCGCCCTCCACGGTCCGGCACCGCGTTTCGAGCACGACGCCGGGTCTGGACGGGGTGCAGTGCACGAAACGCGGTGCACCGGGCCGGGAGCGCGCGACCGGGCCGACCCGCGCCTCCTGAACGGTTCTTCAGGTGGCTTCAGCACGGGTTCAGTGCCCGCTCGAGAGGGTGTGGTCACCCGCTCGACAGAGCGGCATCGACCGGCCGCACCGCGGCCCCACGGACGGAGACACCATGCTGAAGAACACCCTCACCACGAAGAAGTCCCTGCTGATCGCCGGTGGCATCGCGGGCGTGCTCGTCCTCGGGGGCGGTGGCGTGGCCATCGCCTCGGGCTCCGACGACCACGTGTCGACGCAGAGCCGCGACCGGGCCCAGGAGGCGGCGCTCGCCGAGACCGGCGGCGGCACCGTCACCGAGGTGGACACCCTCGACGACGGACTCGTCGGCTACGAGGTCGAGGTCGTGCTGCCGGACGGTCGCGAGGCGAAGGTGCTGCTCGACGGCGACTACGCGGTCACGTCGAGCCGCGTTGACGACGACTCGTCGCGGTCGGTGACGACGCCGGCCCCGGTGGCGGGCGACGACTCGCCCGGCTCGGCGGCGACGCCGACGCCCCTGGCGGACGACTCGCGGCGCGGGTCGGTGACGACGCCGACCCCGGTGCCGGCGGACGACTCCGGTCACCACTCGGGCTCGCGCGTCGACGACCACGACGGCGACGACGACCACGGCCACGACGACGACGACCACTGAGCCGACGTCGTCCGACCGACCCGGCGTCACGACGGGCCGCGACCGAGAGGGGCCGCCACCGAGACGGGCCGCCACCGAGACGGGCCGCCACCCGCGAGGGGGCGGCCCGTCGTGCCGTCGTGGGGGGAGGACGCGGCGCCGGGTGGAAGACTCGACCCATGCCGACCTTCTCCGCCGCCCGAGGCGACTTCACCTTCGTCGACGCCGACGGCGTCACCGTCCACTACTACGTCTGGCGTGCCGCCTCGGCGCGGGGCGTCGTGCAACTCGCCCACGGGGTGGCCGAGCACGCGCTGCGCTACGAACGGTTGGCGAACGACCTCGTGCGAGCCGGCTACACGGTCTACGCCGACGACCACCTGGGGCACGGAGAGACCGGCCTCGGCCAGTGGGACGGCGATCACGCCAAGCTAGGACGGCTCGGGCCGTCGGGCCTGCGCGGCACGATCGCCGAGGTCGTCCAGCTGGCGGGCATCGCCCGTGCCGAGAACCCGGGCCTGCCGCTCGTCGGGCTCGGGCACTCGTGGGGCTCGCTCATGATGCAGAAGATCGTCGACCGCCGGGCGTCGCTCTTCGACGCGGTCGTGTTGAGCGGCACGGCGTACCGGATGCCCGGCAGCATGAACGGCGGCGACCTGAACGCTCGGCACGCGCACGAGGGCGGCACGGGCTACGAGTGGCTCAGCCGCGATCGCGGCGTCGTCGAACGAGCCGAGGCCGACCCCCTGATGACCGTCGCGACCGTCGTCGACCTGTTCGGCTACCGCGACGCCCTGCGGCTGTTCGGTCGCCCGTCGCGGTCGCTCGACGCCGATCCGCCCGTGTTGATCCTGGTCGGCAGCGACGACACCCTCGGCGGCGAGGAGAGCGCCCGCAAGCTCGCCGACGCCTACGTGAACCGCAGTCGGCTGAGCGACGTCGAGCTGATCGTCTACGACGGGGCCCGGCACGAGGTCTTCAACGAGACCAACCGCGACGAGGTCGTGGCCGACCTGGTGCGATGGCTCGACGAGCGCGTCGGACAGCGGGCATAGGCTGCCCCCATGCACGGTGAGTACAAGGTCCCAGGCGGAAAGCTCGTGGTCGTCGACCTCGACGTGAGAGAGGGCCGCATCGCCGGGTTCCGACTCGCGGGCGACTTCTTCCTCGAACCCGACACGGCGCTCGACGCCATCGACCGGGCGGTCAACGGCCTGCCGGTCGAGTCCGACGCGGCCACCATCGCCGCGGCGATCAGGCAGGGCCTGCCGGACGACGCCGTCCTGCTCGGCTTCACGCCGGAGGCCATCGCCGTGGCGATCCGCCGAAGCCTCTCGAAGGCCACCGACTGGCGCGACTACGACTGGCAGATCGTGCACGACGCCCCGGTGTCGCCCAACCTGCACCTCGCCCTCGACCAGGTGCTCACCGAAGAGGTCGGTGCCGGTCGCCGCGGCCCCACGTTGCGCTTCTGGGAGTGGGACCAGCCGGCCGTGGTCATCGGCAGCTTCCAGTCGCTCAAGAACGAGGTCGACCTCGACGCCGCCTCGACGCACGGCTTCGAGGTCGTCCGGCGCATCAGCGGTGGCGGTGCCATGTTCATGGACGCCCAGTCGATCGTGACCTACTCGCTCTACGCCCCGGGCGAGCTCGTCCAGGGCATGAGCTTCGCCGACTCGTACGCCTACCTCGACGAGTGGGTCATCACCGCCCTCAAATCGCTCGGCATCGACGCGTTCTACCAGCCGCTCAACGACATCACCAGCGCCAAGGGCAAGATCGGCGGGGCCGCGCAGAAGCGGCTCGGCAACGGCGCCCTGCTGCACCACGCCACCATGTCGTACGACATGGACGGCGACAAGATGGTGCAGGTGCTGCGCATCGGACGCGAGAAGATGAGCGACAAGGGCACGACGAGCGCCGCCAAGCGCGTCGACCCCTTGCGCAGCCAGACCGGCCTGCCCCGCGCCGAGATCATCGAGCGCCTGAAGCAGACCTTCACCGGGCTCTACGGCGCGACCCAGGGGCACGTCACCGAGGCCGAGCTCGAGAAGGCCGAGCAGCTCGTGACCTCGAAGTTCGCGACGCCCGAGTGGCTGGCGCGCGTGCCCTGAGCCCGGACGGGCGCGGACGAGGCGACCCGCGCCTCCCGACCCGCCCCGGCGGTCGGTCCGGCCCCGGCGGCCGGGCCGTCGTCAGCGGTCGAGCAACTCGCGGTAGTCGACGTGGTCCTCGACGAAGTCGACCACGAACGGGCAGAGCGGCACGACCCTCAGGTCGGTGTTCTCGCGCACGTCGTCGAGGGCGCCCTGGACGAGCCGTGCACCGAGGCCGGCCGACCGGCGACTGGGCTCGATCTCGGTGTGGGTGAAGCGGATCTCGTGGCCGACGACGTCGTAGGCCGCGAAGCCGACGGTCTCGCCGTCCTCGACGAGGGCGTACTGGTTCTGGGTGGGACGGTTCTCTACCTCGGTGGTCATCCCGACACGCTACGCGCCCCCGGCCGGTGATCGGGCACGTGCCGGTGCCCGGCAGGCAGCAGAATGGACGGATGCCCCTCGACTGGACCAGCGCCTCCCCGAGCCTCGTGGTCCACGGCGACGCCCTCGACGTGACGGCCCGGCTGCCCGACGGCGGGTTCACGATCGTCTACCTCGACCCACCGTTCAACACCGGGCGGCAGCAACGGCGCCGCTCCACCACGTCGGTGCGCAGCGCCGAGGACTCGGTCACCTCGGTCGCCGGCTTCAAGGGCGTGCGGTACGAGCGCATCCGCGGCGACCTGATGGGCTACGACGACCGGTTCGAGGACTACTGGTCGTTCCTCGAGCCGCGCCTCGCCGAGGCCTGGCGGTTGCTCGCCCCCGACGGCACGCTCTACCTGCACCTCGACTACCGCGAGGCGCACTACGCCAAGGTGCTGCTCGACGCCCTGTTCGGGCGGGACTGCTTCTTGAACGAGATCATCTGGGCCTACGACTACGGCGCGAAGAGCCGCAACCGGTGGCCGACCAAGCACGACACGATCCTCGTCTACGTCAAGGACCCCAAGCGCTACCACTTCGACTCGACCAGCGTCGACCGCGAGCCCTACATGGCGCCGGGCCTCGTCACGCCCGAGAAGGTCGCGCGCGGCAAGCTGCCGACCGACGTGTGGTGGCACACGATCGTGTCGCCGACGGGCCGCGAGAAGACCGGCTACCCGACGCAGAAGCCCGAGGGGGTGCTCCGACGCATCGTGCAGGCGTCGAGTCGCGAGGGCGACTGGGTGCTCGACTTCTTCGCCGGCAGCGGCACGACCGGCGCCGTGGCCGAGGCCCTGGGGCGGCGTTACCTGCTCGTCGACAGCAACGACGAGGCGGTGGGGGTCATGCGCAGGCGGCTGCCGTCGGCGCGGGTCGAGTCGATCTGACCGCGTGCAGGTCGGCGACCGAGGCGACGGTCGTGACCGAGCCGCGGACGAACGACACGAGCTGCTCGTGCGTGAGGCCCTGCATCTGCTGGGCCGAGAGGCCCGGCGACGTGCTCATCGGACCGCGCCGAGGGCGAGGACGAGGGCGGCGACCAGGCTGACGCTCGCGCCGGTGGCGGCCGTGGCGATGACGGCGAGCGTCCGCTGGCGGGCGGTGTCTCGCACCTCCGAGAAGGTGCTGCGGGGGGTGGGGCGGTCACTGCGGGCGACGTCGATGGTGGTCATGTTCGGCTCGTCTCCGGCAACCCTGCGCTGCCTGGCGGAACGGTGGAAGTGCTTCTGACGGTCACGACACCGCCGTGAACCGGCGTCGTCCGGTCAGCCTGGCACCCTGCGTCTAGTCCGTCTAGACAATTCACCGGTTGTTCGCACAACGGCTGATGCCGGCGGTCGAGCGACCCCCGGGAGGCGCGGGTCAGGAGGTCGCGTCGCCCGCCTCGGCCACCGCGGCCGGCCGGTCGGCGTCGTCGACGTGGTGGTCGTCGATCTCGATCGCGGCCGTCATGCGCTGCAGGAACCCCACGACGACGGCGGCCTGGTCGGGGTCGAGCGACTCGGCCGTCGAGATCATGCGCGCGTGCATCGCGGCCATCGTGTCACGCACCTCGGAGTTCGACTCGCCGGTGGCCGTGAGCAGCACGCCGCGCTTGTCGGACGGGTGCGGGTGGCGCAGCATGTGTCCACTCGCCACGAGGCGGTTGATCAGCACCGAGGTCGAGGCCGAGGTGATCTTCAGCTGCGTGGCCAGTTCTTTGGCGGTCACGCTGTCACCCCGGCGTTGGGCCCGGAGCAGGAACCTCAGGGCGGCGAGGTCGGTGTCGTTCATCTTCATCGACTTGCGGGTGCGGGCTCGCATGGCGACCTCGGCCGCGCGGTAGGCGCGCAGGGTGTTCAGCACGGTGACGCCGCGTTCTTCGGTGCTGCTGCTGTACCAGTAACCGGACGCGTCGAACGGTGCGGCGGTGGCGTGCTGATCGGGCATGCGGTGAGTCTAACCCGCCTCGCTAGCCCGTCTAGCTAAAAATTTTTTCGCTGACCAGGCGTTTCTTCGGCCGACGAGAAAGGCCGCACGCCCGGTGGGCGTGCGGCCTTCGGTCGTCTCGCCTCCCGCGTGAGCTTCACGGGCAGGGAACGCCGGACACGAGACGATCCTTTCGGCGTCGAAACGCCGTCGGAGGAACGCTACCCGACGGTCGCCGCCTCGCGACACCAGCTCGCGGGCATCCGGCGACGGTCGGGGCTCTTCGGTGACCCCGCGGGCGCCCTCGTCACGCCCGCGGAGGTGCGTCGTCGCGACGCTCACCGGCCGGCACGACGTCGATCGACCCCGTGTCGGGGGCGACGAGCGAGCCGGTCTGCGCGGCGGCGGCCTGGGCCGAGAGCGCGGCGTCGGCGGCGACGGCGGCACGGGCGTCGTCGGCCGCCTCGTCGATGGCCGACTTCTGGCGCAGCGGCGTCGCCTTGAGGAAGAAGCTCAGCGCGAAGGCCACCAGGACGACCGCCAGGGCCACCCAGAACACGGTGACGGCCGCGTTCGCGAACCCGTCGAGGAACGGTGCGGCCAGGCGCCGGTCGGCCGTGTTGAGGAACGACGTGTTGCCGTCGAGCGCCCCGCTCACCTGCGACGTGTCTCCGCTGCCGGCCGCCTGGTAGAGCTTGAGGATCGAGGCGTTCGCCGGATCGGACAGCACCGACTGGTCGGCGAGGGCGGCCTGGGCGCGTCCCTGCAGGCTCGCATCGGCGAACGCGGCGGCGATCGTCTGCGGGATGCGGCTGAAGAGGACCGAGAACAGCACCGCGGTGCCGAGCGTGCCGCCGATCTGCCGGAAGAACGTCGAGGCGGACGTGGCCACGCCGATGTCGCGGGGGCCGACCGAGTTCTGCGACGCGATGGTCAGGGTCTGCATCAGCTGCCCGAGGCCCAGGCCGACCAGCAGCATGCCGACCATCATGAACCAGTACGGCTTGTCGAACGAGAGGTTCGTGAACCAGAAGAAGCCGGCGGCCATGAAGGCCGTGCCCGTGATCGGGAAGACCTTGTACCTGCCGGTGCGCGAGATGAGCTGGCCGGCGACGATCGACGAGATCATCAGGCCGGCGATCATCGGCAGCATCTGGAACCCGCTCTCGGTCGGCGTGGCGCCGTTGACGAGCTGCAGGTACAGCGGCACCGTGAGCAGGGCGCCGAACATGCCGAAGCCGACGAGCACGCCGAGCACGGTGGCCATCGAGAAGGTCGGGTTGCGGAAGAGCTTGAGCGGGATCAGCGCGTCGTCGCCCATCGACCGTTCGATCACGACGAAGGCGACGATGCCGACGGCCCCGATCACGTAGCAGGCGAACGCCCCGGGCGAGCTCCAGCCCCAGATGCGGCCCTGTTCGGCCACCAGCAGCAGCGGCACGGCGGCCACGATGACGGCCGCGGCGCCGAACCAGTCGATGCGCACGTTCTCGCGGCGCTTCTGACCCGGGATGTGCAGGAAGCGCACGACGATGAAGAGCGCCACGACGCCGATCGGCACGTTGACCAGGAAGACCCAGCGCCAGCCGGTCACGAAGAGGATCTGGTCGGCACCGGCGAAGAGCCCGCCGACGAGCGGCCCGATGACGCTCGAGATGCCGAACACGGCCAGGAAGTAGCCCTGGTACTTGGCGCGCTCGCGCGGGGCGAGGATGTCGCCCATGATCGTCAGCGGCAACGCCATCAGGCCGCCGGCACCCATGCCCTGGATCGCCCGGAAGATCGCCAGCTGGTACATGCTCTCCGAGAAGCCGGCCGCGACCGACCCGAGCAGGAAGATCGAGATGGCGATCAAGAACAACGGGCGGCGGCCGAAGATGTCGCTGAGCTTGCCGTAGATCGGAGTCGAGATGGTCGACACGATCAGGTAGGCGGTGGTCACCCACGCCTGCAGGCTGAGCCCGTCGAGGTCGTCGGCGATCGTCCGCATCGAGGTGCCGACGATCGTCTGGTCGAGGGCCGAGAGGAACATGCCGGCCATGAGCCCGAAGATCACGTAGAGGATCTGACGGTGGGTCATCAGGCCCTCGCGCTCGGCGGGGGCCGTGGTCGTGGGGGCGGAGGCAGCGCTCGACATGGTGTCTTCCTGTCAGGGGGAGGGGACTCGACGCGACGTTGCGCAGAACGCAAAGTTACTTCACGAGCAAGCTTCCGACAACAAGAGGGATCGTCCCGTCGATGCCGGGCGCGTGACCGTCACGCCGCCCGTGACTAGGCTCGACGCGATGTCTCGACGCCACCTCCTGCCGCGCCCCGCGGTGACCGTCCTGGCGGCCGTCCTCGCGACGGGCCTGCTCGCCGCCTGTTCGGACGGTCCGCCCGGACCCGGCCCGTCCGGGTCGACGGCGACCACGTCGGCTGCGACCGCGACGCCGACGGCCACCGAGACCCCGACCCCGACCGAGGAGGCGCCTCCCACGTCCCCCACGACACCCGCGTTCGACGAGACGGCCCTGTCGGTCGACGACCCCGCCAGCCTCTGGGTCGTCAGCGACAAGCTGCGTCCGCTCGATCCGGTCGACTACGCGCCCACCGACCTCGTCACGCCCGACGTCGCGCACCAGAACCCGCCGACGCTGCGGGCCGAGCCGGCGGCCGCCGTCGTCGCGATGTTCCAGGCCGGCGAAGCCGAGGGGGCCGGGGCGTTCCAGGTGCAGAGCGCCTACCGCTCGTACGACACCCAGGTGAGCGTCTACGCCGGATGGGTGCAGCGCCTCGGCCAGGCCCAGGCCGACGCCCAGAGCGCCCGCCCGGGCTTCAGCGAGCACCAGACCGGGCTCGCCCTCGACATCAGCCCGGTGCCGCTGAGCTGTGCCCTGCAGGCCTGCTTCGGCGACACGACCCAGGGGCGGTGGCTCGCCGCGAACGCGTGGCGCTTCGGGTTCTTGCTGCGGTACCCGGCCGACAAGGTCGCCGTGACCGGCTTCACCTACGAGCCCTGGCACTTCCGGTACGTCGGTGTGCCCCTCGCGACCGAGATGCACGACACGGGCGTCACCACGCTCGAGGAGTTCTTCGGCCTGCCCGCCGCCCCCGACTACGCCGGCTGACGCGCGTGTTCGTCCGTCGCCCGCCCGCCGACGAGAAGCCCGCCACGGGCTGGCAGTTCGTCGTCATCGGCCTGGTCTTCATCGCCCTCGGCGTGGGGGCGTTCCTGGCCTTCAGCTACTGGAACTGGCAGGGGCGCACCGAGGGACTGGCCCTGTTCGGCGTGCCGACCGGCGTCGTGATGATCATCTGGGGCATCACCCTGCTCGTCCGTGACGCGGTGCGCCGGCGACGGGCCCGCCGCGCCGACTGACGCCGGAGCCCGACACCGGAAGACGGGCGTGCTCGTCGGACCCGGGCGACCGCAGTCGCCCGCAGTCGCCGGACACGCCCGTCGGGCGGTGCGGGAGGCGCGGGTCAGGCCCCGAGCGCCGCGTCGACGATCGTCCTGGCCTCGGCCTGCACGCGCGCCAGGTGCTCGGGGCCCTCGAACGACTCGGCGTAGATCTTGTAGACGTCCTCGGTGCCGCTCGGGCGGGCGGCGAACCAGGCCTTGTCGGTGACCACCTTGACGCCGCCGACGGCCGCGTCGTTGCCGGGGGCCTTGCTGAGCTTGGCCGTGATGCGGTAGCCCGCGAGCTCGGTGGCCTCGATGGCGTCGCCGTCGAGCTTGCCCAGTCGGGTCTTCTGCTCTTTGGTGGCGGCCGCGTCGACCCGCTGGTACACCGGGTCGCCGAACTTCTCGACCAGCTCGGAGTACAGCTGCGACGGGGTCTTACCCGTGACCGCGATGATCTCGCTCGCGAGCAGCGCCAGCAGGATGCCGTCCTTGTCGGTCGTCCAGACGGTGCCGTCCTTGCGGAGGAAGGACGCGCCGGCGCTCTCCTCCCCGCCGAACGCGACCGAGCCGTCGACGAGGCCGGGGACGAACCACTTGAAGCCGACCGGGACCTCCCACAGGCGACGCCCGTGCGACTCGGCGACCTTGTCGATGATGCTCGACGAGACGAGGGTCTTGCCGACCGCCGCGTCGTCGCGCCACTCGGGCCGGTGCGTGTAGAGGTAGTCGATGGCCACCGCGAGGTAGTGGTTCGGGTTCATCAGGCCGCCGTCGGGCGTGACGATGCCGTGACGGTCGGCGTCGGCGTCGTTGCCCGTCAGCACGTCGAACTCGTCCTTGCGGTGCACGACGCTGGCCATGGCCGAGGGGCTCGACGGGTCCATGCGGATCTTGCCGTCCCAGTCGAGGGTCATGAAGCGCCAGGTCGGGTCGACGCCGGGGTTGGTGACGGTGAGGTCGAGGCCGTAGACGTCGCGGATCGCGCCCCAGTACTCGACGCTCGCGCCACCGAGCGGGTCGGCGCCGATCTTCACGCCGGCCGCCTTGATGGCGTCGATGTCGATGATGTTGACGAGATCGCCCACGTAGCCGCGCAGGAAGTCGTGGCGACCGGGCGTGCCGACGCCGCGCTTCACGTCCACGTTGCCGGCGGCGATGATCTCGTTGGCGCGGTTCGCGATCCACGTGGTGGCGTCGCTGTCGGCCGGGCCGCCGTGCGGCGGGTTGTACTTGAAGCCGCCGTCCCGGGGCGGGTTGTGGCTCGGGGTGACGACGATGCCGTCGGCCTTGTCGGTGTTCGCCGGGTCGTTGTTGTAGACGAGGATCGCGTGGCTCAGCGCGGGCGTCGGCACGTAGCCGCCCTCGGCGTCGGCCAGCACCGTCACGTCGTTGCCGGTCAGCACCTCGACGGCCGTGCGCTCGGCGGGACCGCTGAGGATGTGCGTGTCGCGCCCGATGAAGAGCGGGCCGGTGATGCCCTGCCCGGCGCGGTACTCGACGATCGCCTGCGTGATGGCGGCGATGTGGGTCTCGTTGAACGCGGCGTCGAGCGACGAGCCGCGGTGGCCCGAGGTGCCGAAGACCACCTTCTGCTCGACCTTCGTCACGTCGGGGACGAGGTCGTAGTACGCGGCCGAGACCGCTTCGGGGTCGATCAGGTCGCTGGCTTCTGCGGGGGTTCCGGCACGGTCGGTCATGGGGCCATCCTGGCACCAGCCGCCGAGCTCCGTCGCGGTGTGCGGGCGGCTCTCAGTAGGCTCCTCGACATGCCGACCCGCGCCTCCTCGACGACCTACAGCTACCTCGGCCCCGCGGGCACCTTCACCGAGGCGGCGCTGAAGCAGGTGCCCGAGGCCGTCGGCGCGACCTGGAAGAGCGTGAACAACGTCGGCGAGGCGCTCGCCGACGTCGTCTCGGGCGTCAGCACCGCGGCGATGATCGCCATCGAGAACAGCGTCGAGGGCGGGGTCAGCGCCACGCAGGACGCACTCGCCACCGTGCCCGGGCTGCGCATCGTCGGCGAGTACCTGGTCCGCGTCAACTTCGTGCTCGTGGCCCGCCCCGGGACGCGCCTCGAGGAGGTGCGGCTCGTCAACGCGCACCCGGTCGCCTACGCGCAGACCCACCGCTGGCTCGAACGCGCCCTGCCGGGCCACGGGCACCTCCCCGCCTCGTCGAACGTGGCCGCCGCCGCGTCGTTGCTCGAGGCGGGGGGCGCCGGGGGCTCCGCGGACGCCGCGGTCGCGCCTCCCGGCATCACCGACCACCACGACCTCGAGGTGCTCGCCCGCGAGATCGGCGACAACGACCAGGCCGTCACGCGCTTCGTGCTGGTCAGCCGCACCGTGCCCGTGCCGCCCGCCACCGGCGCCGACAAGACGAGCCTGATCGTCGAACTGCCGACCGACGGCTCGGGCGCGCTGGTGGACATGCTCGAGCAGTTCGCGACCCGCGGCATCAACCTCAGCCTGATCCAGTCACGGCCGATCGGCGACGCGCTCGGCCGCTACCGCTTCGTCATCGACCTCGAGGGGCACGTGCTCGACGAACGCGTCGCCGACGCGCTGCTGGGGCTCAAGCGGTTCAGTCCGGCCGTGACGTTCTTGGGCTCGTACCCGCGCGCCGACGGCACACCCGTCGAGGTCTCGTCGAGGTACGACGACGAGGCGTTCGTGGACGCCCGCGACTGGTTGCGGGGTCTCGTCGCCGGGCTGCGCTGACACGAGGACGCCCCCGCCCCCGGCCGCCGTGGCGGGCCGAGGTGCGGGGGCGTCGTCGGTCGGCGGGTCAGGCGTCGGCGGGCACGCGGACGGTCAGGCCGCCCGGGTCGACGACCGCGCGCAGGGCGACGGCCTTGCCGACCGAGTCGCCGTCGATCTCGAAGTCCTGGGGGGAGTCGAGGCGCAGGACGAGCTTCTTGCCCTTGTTGTAGCGCAGGGTGCGGACCTCGCGGCTGTTCGCGGCGAGGATGCGACGGCCGACGTGGGTGCGGCGGAGCACGCCGTTCTCCCAGACGATCTTGACCCAGATCTGCACCCAGCCGAAGAAGCCCTCGGGGCGCAGGGCGACGATGTCGAAGATGCCGTCGTCGATCGCGGCGTCGGGCAGCAGCATGATGTTGGCGGGCAGCAGCCCGCAGTTGCCGACGATGATCGTGTGGGCGCGCATCGTCTTGCGGCCGCCGTCGTCGAGCTCGTAGCGGACCTCGATCTTGTTGTCGTCGCGCAGGGCGCGGGCGATGGCGTCGACGTAGGCGAGCCAGCCGACCCGCTTCTTCAGCTCGTCGTTGGTGTTCGCGAGCATCTTCGCGTCGAGGCCCACGCCGGCCATGACGACGAACGCCTTGGTCTCGCGCGAACCGTCCTCGCGCTCGATGTCGACGACGCCGAGGTCGATCTCGCGGTCGCGACCGCTGAACGCCGTCGCGATCGAGTCGTCGAGGTTGTCGAGCGAGAGCTCGAGGTTGCGGGCCAGCAGGTTGCCGGTGCCCGAGGGCAGCAGGGCCAGCGACGCGTCGGTGCCCTGCAGGGCCTCGGCCACGGCGCGGACGGTGCCGTCGCCGCCGGCCGCGATGATCATGTCGGCGCCGTCGGCGAGGGCCTGCTTCGTCACCTCTCCGCCCGGGTCCTCTTTGCTGGTCTCGTAGTACTTGGTCGGGGCCCAGTCGTTCGAGAACTCGTGCCGGCCGACGGCGGTCTTGATGGCGTCGAGGTCGACCTTGATCGGGTTGTAGACGACCGCGGCGGTCTGGCGAGCCGTCTCGGGCTCGGGCGCCGAGGCGCGCTCGGCGGGGGCAGGGGAGGTGGCGGTCATGGGGCGAGCGTATTGGACGCGACCCGGCGAGGTAACGGAGTGGCGGAGCCTCTGTGCAGATCGTCGGCCGGGCCGGTGCCGTTGCCTAGGATGGGCGGGTGATCGATCCCCAGTTGCTTCGTGAATCCCCCGACCTCGTCAAGCAGAGCCAGCGGGCCCGGGGCGACTCCGAGTCGCTCGTCGACGACGCGGTGGCGGCCGACCAGGCACGACGCGCGGCGATCGCCGCGTTCGAAGAGCTGCGCGCCGAGCAGAACGCCTTCGGCAAGACCGTCGCCAAGGCGCCGAAGGACGAGAAGAAGGCCCTGGTCGCGCAGGCGCAGCAGCTCGCCGCCCGCGTGAAGGAGGCGCAGGTCGCCTCGAACGAGGCCGACGCGGTCTTCGACAGGGCCGCGCGCGGCATCGGAAACCTCATCATCGAGGGCGTGCCGGCCGGCGGCGAGGCGGACTTCGTGACGCTGCGCGAGCACGGCACCCGCCCCTCCTTCGACTTCGAGCCCCTCGACCACGCCGACCTCGGCGAGAGGCTCGGCGCGATCGACATCAAGCGCGGCACGAAGGTGTCGGGCTCGCGCTTCTACTTCTTGCGGGGCATCGGCGCCCGCCTCGAGCTCGGCCTGATGAACATGGCCCTCGACCTGGCCCTGACGAACGACTTCACGCCGCTGATCACCCCGACGCTCGTGCGGCCCGAGGTCATGGCGGGCACCGGGTTCCTGGGCTCGCACGCCGACGAGGTCTACCACCTACCCGCCGACGACCTCTACCTCACCGGCACCAGCGAGGTCGCGCTCGCCGGGTACCACGCGGACGAGATCCTCGACGTCGAGGCGGGCCCGATCCGCTACGCCGGCTGGTCCACCTGCTACCGCCGCGAGGCCGGCGCCGCGGGCAAGGACAACCGGGGCATCCTGCGCGTGCACCAGTTCAACAAGCTCGAGATGTTCAGCTACGTGCACCCCGACCAGGCCGAGGCCGAGCACGACGCCCTCGTCGGGTTCCAAGAGACGATGATGCAGGCCCTGGGGCTCAGCTACCGCGTCATCGACGTCGCGGCCGGCGACCTCGGCTCGAGCGCCGCCCGCAAGTTCGACATCGAGGCCTGGGTGCCGACGCAGGGCACCTACCGCGAGCTCAGCAGCACGTCGAACTGCACCACGTTCCAGGCCCGCCGCCTCGACACCCGTCACCGCACCGAGAGCGGCAAGACCGCCCCCGTCGCGACCCTGAACGGCACCCTCGCCACGACGCGCTGGCTCGTCGCGATCCTCGAGACCCACCAGCGGGCCGACGGTTCGGTCGTCGTGCCCGAGGCGCTGCGCGGCTACCTCGGCGGCCTCGAGGTCATCGAGCCGGTCGCATGAGCCAGGCCGCCGCCGCACCCCGGCCCGACCGTGAGCCCGTGGCGGCCACCGACCGGTGGCTCGTCGCGCTCGACGTCGACGGCACGATCATGCCGGAGGACGGCACGATCTCCGAGGCCGTCCTCGGCGAGATCTCGCGACTGCACGACGAGGGTCACCAGGTCATGATCGCGACCGGACGGTCGGTGTCGATGACCCTGCCCGTCATGGAGCGCCTCGGCCTCGTCTCGGACTACGTCGTCTGTGCCAACGGCGCGATCACCCTGGGGCGCGACGAGTCGGCCCCGTCCGGCTACCGGCGCGTCCACGTCGAGGAGTTCGACCCGACCGAGGTGCTGTCGACGATCCGCGAGGCCCTGGCCGACGCCGGCGCAGGCTACGCCGTCGAGGACCAGGAGGGGCTGCTGCGGTACTGCGGGACGTTCCCCGCCGCGGCGGCGGCCCTGAACGCCGAGAAGGTCGAGTTCGACGACCTCGTCGGGCGTCCCGCCACGCGCGTCGTCGTGGTCTCGCCCGACCACGACACCGAGGACTTCCTGCAGGTCGTCGAGCGCATGGGGCTTCAGCAGGTCAACTACAACGTCGGCTGGACGGCGTGGCTCGACATCGCCCCTGACGGCGTCTCGAAGGCCACGGCCCTCGAGCGCGTGCGTCGGTGGCTCGACGTGCCCCGCTCGCAGGTGCTCGCCGCGGGCGACGGGCGCAACGACATCGACATGCTGCGCTGGGCCGCCGCCGAGGGGCGCGGCGTCGCCATGGGCCAGGCCCCCGACGACGTCGTGGCCGCGGCCGGCGAGCAGACGTCGAGCGACCTCGACGACGGGCTCGCCGAGGTGCTCGCCACGCTCTGAGCGGGCTGTGCTGCTGAGTTGCTAGGCTCGGCCCCGGTCGCCGGGTGCACGCACCCCGCCACGGGATGGACAGAACGCCACGAGAAAAGATGGCGTTTCGTCCACATCGTGGCGGCGTGGATCGCCTGGTCACCGGGAGGGCTGTCCGAGCGGCCGATGGAGCTTGTCTTGAAAACAAGTGGGCAGAGATGTCTCGTGGGTTCGAATCCCACGCCCTCCGCAGAGGCGAGGCGCGCCGGTGGGCCGGCCCGCGCCTCCTGGGGTCAGTGCTTGGTGGCGGCGTAGGTCGAGAAGGCCTCGCCGATCAGGGTGCTGAGTTCGCGCCAGGTGGTGTCGTCGACCGAGACGGGGGAGTCGCCGTCGACGAAGCCGGCGTGCTTGTGCAGCACGTCCGAGCCGACGGCGGGCAGCACGAAGAAGTCGCGGGTCCAGTCGTCGGTGTCGGCGATGACGGGCGCGCGGTACCAGTCGAGGTAGGCGTCGAAGACGTCGTTGCGCTCGTCGCCCTTGAGCCAGGTCTCGACGGAGTCACGCCACGCGTCTCGGTTGGTCTCGCCGTTCATGTGGTCCTCCGGGGCCGGTGCGTGCGGGAGCGTGCGCGACCGCCGGTCCAGTGTCCCAGGTCCGGCCCGGCGGCGACCGGGCGTGCCCCCCGAAGGGGACCGCCCGTCCCCCCGAACAGGGACTGAACGCGGTCGCGGCCTCGTGTTGCACTGTTCGAGCCCGCCGTTGCGACCCCGCACCGGTCGGCACCCCGGGCGGGCCGAACACCGCCCGGGCCCTCGACACCAGGACCGACACCCATGACCCACATGACCCCGACGACCCGCGCCGCCGTCGTCATCGGCGCCGCCGTCGCACTCGTGGCCGGCCTCGCCGCCACCCCGACCGCCGCCCACGCCGCGGGCCCCGCGCCGACGAGCACGTCGAAGGCCGCGACCCGCTCGACCGCCACGACCACGCCGCAGACGATCCGCACCGCGAGCAGCGCGACCCTCTACAAGGGCGGCCTCTTCGTCGACACGAACGGCGAGGCCGCGCGGGCCGCGACCACGCTCTCGGCGCAGGGGCGCACCGCCCAGGCCTCGGCGGCCAGGACGATCGCCCAGCAGTCGGTCGCGACCTGGCTGGGCGGCTGGTTCACCGACGCGCAGCTCGTGAAGAAGATCGACGCGACCGTCGCCGCCGCCGAGAAGAAGGGGACGACGCCGGTCTTCGTCACCTACAACATCCCCAACCGCGACTGCGGCAGCCATTCGGCGGGCGGCTCGGCCGACAACGCGGCCTACCTGCGCTGGAACCAGCTCGTCGCCTCGCGCCTCTCGGGCCACCGTGCCGTCGTCGTCGTCGAGCCCGACGCCCTCGCGCTGATCAGCAACTGCCCCACCCAGACGAACGGGCGCGAGGCGACCATCGCCTCGGCCGTCAAGGCCCTCGCCGCCGCCGGGGTGCCGGCGTACATCGACGCGGGCAACTCGAACTGGGTGCCGCCGCAGACCATGGCCGCCCGCCTCAAGGCGGCGGGCGTCGACCGGGCGCGGGGCTTCGCCACCAACGTCTCGAACTACTACCCGGTCGAGGCCGAGCGTGCCTACGCCGACAAGGTCTCGCAGGCGGCGGGAGGCGCTCGCTACGTGATCGACACGTCGCGCAACGGCCGCGGGTGGAAGGGGACGTGGTGCAACGCCCCCGGTGCCGGTCTGGGGTCGGCGCCGTCGGTCCAAAGCGGCACGACCAAGCTGGACGCGCTGCTCTGGATCAAGACGCCGGGGGCGAGCGACGGCGAGTGCAACGGCGGCCCCCGGGCCGGCACGTGGCACGCCTCGTACGCGGTGGACCTCGTCGCGAACCGCAAGGTCGGCTGACCCCGGGGGCCGCCCAGGGCAGTCTGCGTACAATCTTCACCTGCCCGTACACCGAACGGCGCGATCCCGCCCACCAGATCGACGAGACCGAGTCAGTCCCGTCGGTCGGGTCCGGGTGCTTCGCGCCCTCGATGACCGAGAGGACACCGCGTGAGCGACCTTCGCGACCGATCCGGCCGTGGCCGCCGAGCCGCCCGACCCCAGAAGTCACCGTTCTGGCGCCGCCCCGCGGCCGCGTCGACGGGCGTGGCCCGTCACGGGCGGCTCAAGGACGGAGGCGCGGTGCGGGCCGTCACGAAGGTCGTCGCCGCCTCGGTGGCGGTCCTGCTCGTGAGCGGCGCCTCGGTCGGCGCCATCGCCGCGTACCAGGTGCGCAGCGACCTCGGCACGGGTGTCGAGCTGCAGGCCGCGAAGGGTCAGACCAACAAGGCGGCGCCGCCCTCGATCAGCGAGTACGAGGGCGGGTTCAACATCCTGGTGGTCGGCACCGACAACGACGCCAGCCAGGACGAGGGGGCCTTCGGCAAGCGCGACGCCACCCTCAACGACGTCAACATCCTGCTGCACGTCTCGGCGGACCACAGCAACGCGACGGCGGTCAGCATCCCGCGCGACATGGTCGTGCCGATCCCGTCCTGCGCCAAGGAGGACGGCTCGGGGTACTACTCGGCCATGGCGGCCCGGCCCATCAACGAGGCCTACTCGTACGGCGGACTGAGCTGCGTCGCCTCGACGGTGTCGGCCCTGACGGGTCTCGACATCCCCTTCGCGGGGATGATCTCGTTCAACGGCGTCATCGAGATGTCGAACGCCATCGGCGGCGTCCCGGTGTGCGCGGCCACCCCGATCAAGGACCGCTACACGGGCCTCGACATCCCCGCGGGCGAGTCGGTGCTCTCGGGTGCCGACGCCCTGGCCTTCCTGCGGACCCGGCACGGCGTCGGTGACGGCTCCGACCTCGGCCGCATCAGCAGCCAGCAGGTCTACCTCTCGTCGCTGCTGCGCACGGTCAAGAGCGCCGACACCCTGAGCAACCCGACCAAGCTCTACTCGCTCGCCCGTGCGGCGGCGAGCAACATGACCCTGTCCGACGGCCTCACGAAGATCGACACCATGGTGCAGATCGGACTCGCGTTGCGCGACCTGCCGCTCGACGACGTCAACTTCGTGCAGTACCCGGGCACGACCGGCGGCACCGGGGTCTACGCGGGCAAGGTGCAACCGGACACGGCCGTCGCGAACCAGCTGTTCGACGCGATCAAGAGCGACGTGCCCTTCTCGATCCCCGAGGGCAGCACCGGCATCGGCTCCGAGAGCACGGCCCCGGCCGCGACCGAGGCGCCGGCGGCGACGGGCGCCCCGGCCGCGTCCGCACCGACGTCGTCGGCTCCGGCCGGGACGGCCGCGCCCGCCGACCCGGGCACGGGCACCGAGACCTCGGCACCCTCGACGGAGGTCATCCAGGGGCTGACCGGTCAGACGGCCGCCGACCAGACCTGCTCGGTGGCCTTCGGCTCGAAGTAGGCGCGCAGCGTCCGGGCGAGGAGCGCCGCCCGAGAGTCGTCCCGGCGAGTAACCAGCTCGCCGGGACGACCGGTGACCTCACGCGGCGGCCCGAACGCGCGCGCATGAGAACCCCGCGGTGCCGGGATCAGGGGGTCGGCACCGAGGGGGGTGTGGAGGCCGGCGTCGGTGCCGGCGACGAGCCCCTCGGACGCCGCCGTTCGGGTGCGGCGCTCGCTGGTGGGGCACGTGACGCGGCGACCGTCGGAGGGCGTGTTCGGCAAGGGTGAACGGGCCCGTGCTGTCGGGCCCCGGCCCCTCGGCCGTCGTCGGCGTCAGGGGTACTCTATGTGTCGGCACAAATGCCGACAACCCGATCACGGCCCCCGGAGCGGGTGGGGCGAGGGTGGTTCTGTCACCGCCCGCCCCGGTTCGGCATCTGGCCCGCGGGCCGCTATGCTGGTCCCTGCGCGTTCGCTCGCGAGCCGCATGGAGCCGTCGCATAGTTCGGCCTAGTGCACCACCCTGCTAAGGTGGAGTTCCCTTTGTGGGAACCGTGGGTTCAAATCCCACCGGCTCCGCGGAAAGCCACGTCGGTCCTCTCTCTCGCCAGAGACGTTCCGGGGTGGCTTTTCTTCTGCCCTCACCCGGTGCCGGGGGTGTCCCCCGGGGCGGCGCCTTCCCAGTCGCCTCCGGCGTAGCGTAATCGGCGACGGACGCCCGTCACGACCGCAGGAGGCCCCCGGGTGAAACGCATCCACTACACCGACGAGTACATGGTCACCGGCGACACGATCGCGGCGGCCGTCGTCGAGTACGCGCGTGCCCTGGCCATGAAGAACAAGTCCGACATGGTCGACCTCCCCGGCCGGGATCGCGCGGGCCTGCACCAGCGGTTCCAGATCCTGCTCGGCCCGGCGAGCCAGATGCTCGTCTCAGAAGAGCAGACCGACGAGGCCGAGATCGACGACCCGGGCCTGGTGGACGACATCGAGGCGCGCATCGACCGGCTGCGGGGCGTCGAACCGCAGTCCACCGAACCGGCCGAGGGCATCCCACTCGACACCGACGAGTTCTGATCGCCGACAGGCGTCGTCGACTCTCGCCGGGTCGGGACCGGCGTGGTCTCCGCTTGTCAAGGGTCCGCCAAGCGCTGCCGGACCGACTAGCGTCGGCACGATGACCACCACCGCGCCTCCGGACCCGACCGAGGCCGTGACCCCCGTGACCCTGGGAGGCGCGGGCCCGGTCGTCGGGACGGCCACCGCGCTCGTCGTCGACCGGCTGCGATCGGGAGCGGCACCGTCCGTGGGCGCAGCGCTCGACCTCGCGGTCGAGCTCGGTCGCCACGGCGCGCTGCCGGGGCTCGGGTCGACCGCCGACCTCTGGCAGGCCCTCGCCACGCTCGCGGCGCACGACCTCGGTGCGGCCCGGGCCGCCGAACCGCACCTCGACGCGCTCGCCATCCTCGACCAGCACGCTGGCGACGCCCGTGCGGCGTCCGACCGCTCGCCCCTGCCCGCCCGGGCCCGGGCCGACGACTCGTTCACCTGGGGGGTGTTCGCCGCCGAGGGCCCCGGCGTCCGTCTCGTCGCCGCGGCACGCCCGGCCACGGGGCCCGGGTCCGCCGACGCCACCGACGCCGCCCCCGCCTGGTCGCTCACCGGCGCGAAGCCCTGGTGCTCCCTCGCGGGCACCGTGGACGGCGCCCTGATCACCGCCTGGGTCGGCGACGACCGGCGGCTCTTCTCGGTCGACCTGCGCCAGCCGGGGGTCACGGTCGAGGCCGACGCCTGGCACGCCAGGGGCCTCGTCGAGATCCCGTCCGGCCCGGTCGCCTTCGACGACGTCGAGGCGCACGAGGTCGGCGCACCCGGCTGGTACCTCGAGCGCCCCGGTTTCTCGTGGGGCGGCATCGGCGTCGCCGCGTGCTGGTACGGCGGCGCGGTCGGGGTGGCCCGCACCCTGCTCGCCGCGGCGGTGACCGCCTCGGGTCGCACGCCGGGGCGTCCGGCCGACCCGCACCTCCTGCAGGCCCTCGGCCTCGTCGACACGCGGTTGGCCGACGCCCGTCGGGCGCTGGTCGAGGCGGCCGACCTCGTCGACGCCGGTGAGGCGACCGGCGACGCGGGGCGCCTGCTGGCGAAGCGCGTCCGCGGCACGGTCGCGCACGCCTGCGACGAGGTGCTCGCCCGGGCGTCCCGCGCCCTGGGCCCCGCTCCGCTCGCCACCGACGCGGCCCACGCGAAGCGCGTCGCCGACCTCGAGCTGTACCTGCGCCAGCACCACGGCGAACGCGACGACGCCTCGCTCGGCCAGACCCTGCTGCGCGACGCCCTCTCGGACGGGCAGCCCGCGTGGTGAGCTTCGACGGTCGCGCGCCGGGCACCCCGGTCGAGACCTGGGAGGCCGACCCGCGCCTCCTCGCCCTGCCGCCGCTCGACGGAGCCGTCGACCCGGCCACGGTGTCGCGGCTCGTCGTCCTGGCCGCCCACCCCGACGACGAGACGCTCGGCGCCGGTGGGCTGATCGCCGACGCCGCGGCCCGCGGCCTGCCGGTCACGGTCGTCGTCGTCACCGACGGGGCCGCCTCGCACCCCGGGTCGTCCACCGACGCCGAGAGCCTCGTCGCGACGCGGGCCGAGGAGGCGCGGGTCGCCGTCGGCCTGCTGGGTCACGACGTCGAGCTGGTCCGGTGGGCCGTGCCCGACGGGGCCGTGCGCGAGGCGCGCGCCGAGGTCACCGAACGGCTGCGGCCCCTGCTGCCCTGGCCGGACGGAGTGCTCGTCGCCCCCTGGAGCGGCGACGGCCACCGCGACCACCGGGTTCTCGGCGAGATCGCCGCCGAGCTGGTCGACGAGGCCGGCGTCGCGGCGCCCCGCCTGCTGCAGTACCCGATCTGGCTCTGGCACTGGGGATCGCCCGACCACCCGGACGTCCCCTGGTCGTCGATGCGGCTCCTCCCGCTCGACGCCGCCGCCGACGCGGCGAAGCGCTCCGCCCTCGCGGCCTACGCGTCGCAGCGTCGACCGCTGTCGTCGGCACCCGAGGACGCGGCCGTGCTGCACCCGGTCTTCGAGCGGCACTTCGCCCGCGGACGCGAGGTGTTCGTCGTGGACGGGCACGAGACCGCGGGCCCGGC
Source organism: Frigoribacterium sp. PvP054 (assembly GCF_040547465.1). Lineage (NCBI taxonomy): Bacteria > Bacillati > Actinomycetota > Actinomycetes > Micrococcales > Microbacteriaceae > Frigoribacterium > Frigoribacterium sp. PvP054. Next base: position 58,732 of record NZ_JBEPPU010000009.1, on the reverse strand, counting down.
CGGGCGGGCGGCCGCGACCGAGGCCACGTTCGACCGGACGCACGCCCGCCGGGCCGACCCCTGGCGCGTCACGACGCGCTGGTACGAACGGCGCAAGCGTGCCCTGACCCTCGCGTCGCTGCCACGGGAGCGCTACGGCCACGTGCTCGAGGTCGGCTGCTCGATCGGGGTGCTGACGGGCGACCTGGCCCCGGCCGCCGACCGCCTGCTGGCCCTCGACGTGTCGTCGGTGGCCGTGCAGGCCGCGCGGGAGCGGCTCGCGAACCTCCCGCACGTCACGGTCGAGCAGGCCGACGCCGCACGGGACTACCCGGCGGGCACCTTCGACCTCGTCGTCCTCAGCGAGGTGGGCTACTACCTCGCCCCCGACGCGTTCGGGCGGCTCGTCGACTCGATCGTCGACGGGCTCGCCGACGACGGCGACGTCGTGGCCTGCCACTGGCTGCAGCCCGAGGGCGACTTCCGGCAGGGCGCGGACGACGTGCACGCCCGGCTGGGGGCCGACCCGCGCCTCCACCGGGTCTCGCACCACGTCGAGGACGACTTCGTGCTCGACGTGTTCTCGCGCGACCCGCGGTCGGTCGCCCAGCGGACGGGGTTGCGATGAGCGACGCGACGGATCGCACCGGGTCCGGTGGGCCCGTGCCGGACGCTCCCGTGCCCGACGCCCTCGGACGCACCGACCACGGGCGCACCGACCCCGTGCGGGCCGTCGCGGTCGTCGTGCCCGCACACGACGAGGAGGCACTCGTCTCACGGGCCCTCGACGGCGTCGAGCGCGCCCGTCGGCACACGGCCCGGACGCACCCGGAGGCGCGGGTCGTCGTCGTCCTCGTGGCCGACGCCTGCACCGACGGCACGGTCGCGGCCGCCCGGGCGCACCCCGACGTGCAGGTGGTCGAGATCGACGCCCGGGGCGTCGGCGTCGCCCGGTCCGTCGGGGTCGACGCGGCCCTGGCCGCGCTCGGGGTGGCCGCGCTCGGGGTGGCCGCCGAGGGAGCGGACGCCGGGGCCCTGCCCGACGACATGTCGCCCGCCGACGACCGGCCCGCCGGCGACCTGCGGGCCGAGGACCTGCCGCCCGGCGACCTGCCGCTCGACGCCGTCTGGCTCGCCTGCACGGACGCGGACTCGGTCGTCCCGGTCGGGTGGATCGACGACCAGCTCGACCGAGCCGCCGCCGGGGCCGACGTCGTGATCGGCACGGTGCGTCCCGACTTCGCCGACCTCTCGCCCCGGCAGATCGCGGCGTGGACCGGACGGCACACGCCGGGTCGACCGAACGGCCACGTGCACGGCGCCAACCTCGGCGTGCGGGCCTCGTCGTACCGGGCCGTCGGAGGGTTCGCCCCCGTCGACCTGCACGAGGACAACGACCTCGTCGACCGGCTGCGCGCCGCGGGCGCGACGCTCGTCGCCTCGGACGTCGGCGAGGTGCTGACCTCCGGACGACGCGACGGGCGCACGTCGGGCGGTTACGCGGGGTACCTCGCCGTCGACCTGCTGGCCTGACGGGCCGACCCGCGCCTCCTGACGGCGGTGCCGCGCCGACGGAGGCGTCGACGCCCCCGGGAGGCGCGTGCGGCTCAGTCGCGGACGGTCGCCAGGTACGCGGCCTCGCGCTCGTACCCGTCCGCATCGGCCGCCAGCTCGGGCTTGCCCAGCTCGACCGCCTTGTCGCGGCTCATCTCGGCGAGGTCGTGCAGGCGGATGATCGCGACCCGCAGCACGTCGTCCCAGGTGGCGTCGCTGCCGTAGGCGTCGAGCAGGAGGCGCACGCGGCGCTCGGCGTCGGCCGGGCCGGGCGCGTTCGGGGGAGTGCGATCGGTCAGGGGGACGGCGCGGGTGGCGTAGTGGGCGAGGTCCCAGAGGCGGGGACCGGGCGAGGCGAAGTCGAAGTCGATCGCGCCGACGACGTGCCCGTCGGCGTCGTACGCCAGGTTGTGGGGAGAGAAGTCGTTGTGGCAGATCACCTCGGACGGCACCTTCGCCGGTGCCTGCCAGACGGCGCCGTCGAGTCCGAAGCCGATGCTCGCGTCGTGCAGCCGCCGCAGCAGCCGGGCACCCTCGGTCAGGGCCTCGTCGGTGAAGACGTGGTCGGGCAGGGGGTAGACCGGCACCTCGGCGTCGACGAAGCTGAGGCGTTCGCGGCCGTCCTCGATGCCGAGCGGCCGGGGGATGCCGCGGACGCCCGCGCGTGCGAGGTAGGCCAGGTGCCGGTGGACGGTGGGCGTCCAGGGGCCGGCCACGCGCAGGACCGTGTCACCTTGACGGACGACCGCGTTCATGTTGCCCCCGGCCAGGACCTCGCCGGCCGGCATCGCGTGGGTCGGCACCGCGTCGGTGGGCACCGCGTCGGCCGGCCCCTCGCCGATCGGCACCTCGTCGGCCACGGGTCAGGCGACCGGGCCGAAGCCCGTGCGGAACCGGTCGAAGGTGGTCACCCAGTAGGCGCGCAACGCCTCGACGCGTTCGTCGTCGGTGGTGGTGTCGGTCCACGGGTCGTAGACGCCGCGCAGCACGGCGATGACGGCGCCCCAGGTCGCGTGGATCAGCAACGACGTGGTCAGGGGGTCGCGCGACGGCCCGACGGCGAGGGCGATGACGTCGCCGACCCGCTCGGTCATGGGGACGCCGACCGCGAGCACGTAGGGCAGCAGGGGCTCGTGCGTCCGCAGCAGGTGCCGCAGGCTGATCATGTAGTCGCACAGCTGGGTGTCGACCGCCGAGAGCAGCAGCAGCTCGAGCAGGTCGATGTCGGTGCCCTGGAACGTCGCCAGGGCCGACAGGTCGGACGCGTCGACGGCGGCGCCGGCCTTGTTGAGCAGCACCGACGCCACGGCGTCTTCCTTGCAGGAGTAGTGGTTCGCGAACGTCCGCCTCGAGTAACCGGCCAGGGCGGTGACGTCCTCGACGACGAAGCCGTCGAAGCCCCTCTCGGACGCCAGTCGGAAGGCCGCGTCCGCGAGGCCGCGGCTGGTCGCCCGACGTTTCTCGTCGCGGCCGCCGACGGCCTCGGCCACGAATCGGGGCTGGCCGTCGCGTGCCGAGGTCTGCTGCATCGGACCATCGTGCCGCGACTTCCTGAGAATATCCATGCCCATTGGGCAACGGCGCGCCCGGATCGCGTATCCTTCAAGAGTCCGATTCGGGTCGGACGGCCTCGAGAGGCACCGGGCACAAGACCTCCGTGAGATCGCGAAGGGCCGCGTCGGGTGCGACCCTCCTGCTGAACCACGAGCGGGGTCCTGGTCCTCTCGAGACACACGCCTCGTGGCCCCCGCGGTCACGGGGCGTTCCCGTGCGCTCCGCCCGCGTGCCGCCCTCCGGCGTTCTCGTCCCGTGCGGTTCTCCCGTGCGCTCGTCCGACGACTCCGGGGGTGACAGGCTGAGCACATGAGGCGAGGGCGGTTGAGGGTGCTGCTGGGGGCGGCACCCGGCGTGGGCAAGACGTACACGATGCTCGAAGAAGGCGCGCGGCTCCGGGCCGAGGGGGTCGACGTCGTCGTGGCCGTCGTCGAGACGCACGGTCGCCGGGCGACCGCGGCCCTGGTCGGCGACCTCGAGGTGGTGGCCCGTCGATCGGTCGACCACCGCGGCGTCACGCTCGACGAGCTCGACCTGGAGGCGGTGCTCGCACGGGCACCTCAGCTCGCGCTCGTCGACGAGCTCGCCCACACGAACGCCCCCGGGTCCACCCACGAGAAGCGCTGGCAGGACGTCGGAGCACTGCTCGACGCCGGCATCGACGTCGTCTCGACCGTCAACGTGCAGCACGTCGACTCGCTCACGGACGTGGTCGAACGCATCACCGGGGCGACGCAGCGCGAGACCGTGCCCGACGCGGTGCTGCGCGCGGCCGACCAGGTCGAGCTCGTCGACCTCGCGCCGCAGGCCCTGCGCGACCGACTCGCCGAGGGCGTGGTCTACCCGGCCGACCGGGTCGACGCCGCCCTCTCGAACTACTTCCGACTCGGCAACCTGACGGCCCTGCGTGAACTGGCGCTGCTCTGGCTGGCCGACGAGGTCGACAGCGCGCTCAAGGCCTACCGCGACGAACACGGCATCGACAGCACGTGGGAGGCCCGCGAACGCGTCGTCGTCGCCCTCACCGGCGGGCCGGAGGGCGAGACGTTGATCCGCCGCGGCGCCCGCATCGCCGCCCGGTCGTCCGGCGGCGAGCTCGTCGCCGTGCACGTCAGCGCGCAGGACGGCCTGCGCCAGGGGGCACCCGGGGCCCTGGCCGCGCAACGGGCCCTCGTCGAGAAGCTCGGCGGCACGTACCACCAGGTCGTCGGCTCGGACGTGCCCCGCGCCCTGGTCGACTTCGCCCGCGGGGTGAACGCCTCGCAGCTCGTCATCGGCGTGAGCCGCCGCGGTCGCCTGGCCGCGGCCCTGACCGGTCCCGGCATCGGCTCGACGGTGATCCGCGAGTCGGGGCGCATCGACGTGCACATCGTCACCCACGCCTCGGCCGGTCGCGAACGGGTGCTGCCGCGTCTCGGCGGGGCGCTGTCCCGGGGCCGCGTCCTGGCCGGCTTCGTGCTCGCGCTCGTGGCCGGGCCGCTGCTCACGGCCCTGCTGGCGGGCCACCGCTCCGAGGACGGCATCGCGGGGACCGTCCTGGTCTTCCAGCTGCTCGTGGTGGTCGTGGCCGTCACGGGCGGCCTGTGGCCGGCCCTGCTGGCGGCGCTGCTGTCGGGCGTGACGCTCGACCTCTTCTTCATCGCGCCGATCTACCAGTTGACCATCGCCGAGCCCCTGCACCTGGCCGCCCTCGTGCTCTACGTGCTGAACGCCGCGATCGTCAGCTACGTCGTCGACCAGGCAGCGCGCCGCAGCCGGGCCGCGGCCCGCGCCCTCGCCGAGACCGAGCTGCTCGCCACGGTGGCCGGCAGCGTGCTGCGCGGGCAGGACGCCCTGCAGGCCCTCATCGGGCGCACCCGTGAGGCGCTCGGCATGACCCGCGTCCGGGTCGTCCAGGGCGGCGTCCAGGTCGGGGAGGCGCGGCTCGCCGACGCGGGACGCCCGGCACCCGGGGCCCCCGGCGACACGACCACGGCGATCGCCGCGGGCGCCGACGCGACCCTCGAGCTGACGGGACCCGAGCTGCAGGCGGCCGACCGGCGCCTCCTGGACGTCGTCGCGGCGCAGGTCGAGGCGGCCCTCGAGCACTCCGAGCTCAGTCGGACCGCAGGGCAGGTCGCCCCGCTCGCCGAGGTGGACCGCATGCGCAGCGCCCTGCTGGCCGCCGTCGGCCACGACCTGCGTCGCCCGCTGGCCGCGGCGACCGCCGCCGTCAGCGGGCTGCGGCAGACCGACGTCACCTGGAGCGACGCCGACCGTGACGAGCTGCTCTCGACCGCGCACGAGAGCCTCGACTCGCTCTCGACCCTCGTCACCGACCTGCTCGACGTCAGCCGGGTGCAGGCGGGGGCGCTCGCCGTGAGTCCGGCCGACGTCGACCTCGACGAGGTCGTGCTCGGCGCCCTCGACGAGCTCGGCCTCGGGCCCGCCGACGTCGAGCTGGCGCTGCGGGCGACGGTGCCGGCGGTCCGTGCCGACCCGGTGCTGCTGCAACGCGTCGTCGTCAACCTGCTCGACAACGCGCTGCGACACTCGCCGCCCGACACCGGGGTCCGCATCTCGACGAGCGCGTTCGGCGACCGCGTCGAGTTGCGCGTCGTGGACCGTGGGCCGGGGGTGCCGGTCGAACGGCGCGACGAGATCATGGTGGCGTTCCAGCGCCTCGGCGACACCGACAACCGCACGGGGCTCGGGCTCGGCCTGGCGCTGAGCAAGGGGTTCGTCGACGCGATGGGCGGCACGCTCGCGCTGGACGACACCCCCGGCGGGGGACTGACCATGGTGGTGGGGCTGCCCGCGGTGCAGGGGCCAGCGGTGCAGGGGCCCGCGGCGAACGGCCCGGCGGTGCCCGGGTCGGTCGGACCGGCCGACGACGACGATCGGGTACGGTCGGCCACGTGAGCGCCGTGAAGATCCTCATCGCCGACGACGACCCGCAGATCCTGCGGGCGCTGAAGGTGACCCTCGGCGCGCGCGGCTACGACGTCGTCACGGCCGCCGACGGACGCGAGGCGCTCGACCTGGCGGCGAGCCGGCACCCCGACCTCGTGATGCTCGACCTCGGCATGCCGCACCTCGACGGCGTCGAGGTCATCCAGGGGCTGCGCGGCTGGTCGACCGTGCCGATCCTGGTCGTCTCGGGTCGCACCGACGCCGCCGACAAGGTCGAGGCCCTCGACGCGGGAGCCGACGACTACGTCACCAAGCCGTTCTCGATGGACGAGCTGCTCGCCCGCATCCGCGCGCAGACCCGCCGCCTGCCGTCGGGCGCGGACGACGAACAGCCCGTGGTGTCGTTCGGCGACGTGCAGGTCGACCTGGCGGCGAAGACCGTGGTGCGGCGGCTGCGTGGCGGTGCCGGTTCCGGTGCCGGTGGCGGTGCGGGTGCCGGTGCTGGCGGCGAGTCGGTCCGGCTGACGCCGACCGAGTGGAAGATCCTCGAGCTGCTGCTGCACAGCCCCGACAAGCTGATCACCCGAGAGGCCATCCTGACCGAGGTCTGGGGCCCGTTCCACGCGAAGGACACCGGCTACCTCCGGCTCTACTTCGCCCAACTCCGCAAGAAGCTCGAGCCGGTGCCGGCCGCACCCCGCCACCTCGTGACCGTGCTCGGCATGGGCTACCGCTTCGTGCCGGAGCCGGCCCCCGACTCCGTTCCCTGAGCGTGCCCCGCGCGGACGGGCGAACCGCAGGGCGACGCGGTGTCCCGTCCTGTCGGCGGTGCCGGGCCGAGAAGGCGACCGCGTCAGTCGTGCGTCGGCCCGCCGCCCCCGCCGTCCGCCGTGGGATCGGGCGCTGGAGCGTCGAGCGGAACCTCGTCGACGTCGAGGGCGACGGGCTGCCCGCCTCGGGTGCAGTACAGCTCGATGGCTGCCAACCCGTTGACGAATGACGTCCGTCCCGTGGCGTGGTCGGCCTCAGTCGGGCCGTTCCAGGCGTCGAGCAGGTTGCGTTCTGCCGTACGGACGACCTCGTCGAACTCGACCGAGCCTGAACCGTCACTCAGCAGGTCGTCCCAGGTGTCCGTCAGTTCCCGCCGTACGGCGTGAGCCTCCTGCCGGTCGAGCTCGCCGTCGGCCCGGGCAGCGACGTACTCGTTCCAGCTGTGTTCGATGCCCCTGCACTGGACGGGGTCGATGCGCGGTGTCGGATCGACACAGGCCGTGACGAGGACGAGCGGCACCGACACGACCACCGCCAGCGTCGTCGCGCGTCGTCCCCGTCCGGCGGGTCGCATCAGTGGATGACCAAGACCGTGCCCGTCGCACGCCAGATCGAGCAAGCCTTCTTCTTCGTGTCCGACGCACCCGTGTTGAAGATGTCTCGGCACGATGCCTCAGTCGTTGCCCACTGGACGCATTGGCCTTGGTAAATGAAGTTGCAGGGGCGGCGTGCGTCTTTTTCCTGGTCGGCAAGAGCGGGCGACGACGCGATGACGACACTGGAGAGGGCAAGCCCGAGTGTGGCCAGGGCTGCAGTCATTCTTCGAGAAATCTTCATTGATATTCAGCTTTCTAATTGGTAGCTGATACACAAATAACCTAGAGATGCAGACTGCACGCGTCAAGAGGGTCAATCATTCGCGGCTGAGAAATCCTGAGCGCGTCCTGCGCGTCCCCGTCCGGCGGTGACGAAGAATCCTGACGGGATCCCTACGCCCGGGGGCACCACCAGGAGGCGCGCGAGGCTTAACGTGGGGGAGCGCGTGCCTGCCTCCCGGCCGGTGCGCCCTCCGCACGTCCGAGAGGAACCCGTGTCCGCGCACCCCGAGTCACCCGCCAGGGTCGAACCCGCGACCCCGAACGCGACCAGGCAGCGCATGCGCAGCTGGCTGCTGCACGGCCTCACCGAGACCGCGGGCACGCACCAGGGGCCGCACGCCGAGGTGCCCGAGAAGACCCACTCGTGGTGGCGGGTGATGTGCCTGACCGGCGTGGACTACTTCTCGACCCTGGGCTACCAGCCGGCCATCGCCGCCGTCGCGGCCGGCCTGCTCTCGCCGCTCGCGACCATCGTGCTCGTGCTCCTCACGCTCTTCGGTGCGCTGCCGGTGTACCGCAGGGTCGCCCGTGAGAGCCCACGTGGCGAGGGCTCGATCGCCATGCTCGAACGCCTGCTGCCCTGGTGGGGTGGCAAGCTCTTCGTGCTCGTGCTGCTGGGCTTCGCCGCCACCGACTTCATGATCACGATCACCCTGTCGGCGGCCGACGCGACCGCGCACGCCGTCGAGAACCCGTTCGCGCCGGCCTGGTTCCACGGCGCCGAGGTGCCGTTGACGCTCGTGCTCGTCGCGCTGCTCGCCGCGGTGTTCCTGCGCGGGTTCCGCGAGGCGATCGGCATCGCCGTCGTGCTCGTCGCGGTTTTCCTGACGCTCAACCTCGTCGTGATCGCGGTCTCGCTGTTCCACATCGGGGAGAACCCCGTCGTCATCGGCAACTGGTGGGACGCCCTGACCGTGCAGCACGGCAACCCGTTCGTCATGGTGGGCATCGCGCTGATCGTGTTCCCGAAGCTGGCGCTCGGCCTGTCGGGCTTCGAGACCGGCGTGGCGGTGATGCCCCAGATCACCGGCGACCCGACCGACACCCCGGCCAAGCCGATCGGGCGCATCCGTGGGGCGCGACGGCTGCTGGCCACCGCGGCGATCATCATGAGCTCGTTCCTGATCCTGTCGAGCTTCGTCACGACCCTTCTGATCCCGCAGCAGGAGTTCCAGGCCGGCGGGTCGGCCAACGGGCGCGCCCTGGCGTTCCTCGCGCACCAGTACCTCGGCGACGGCTTCGGCACGCTCTACGACGTCAGCACGATCTGCATCCTCTGGTTCGCCGGAGCATCGGCCATGGCCGGTCTGCTCAACCTCGTGCCGCGGTACCTGCCCCGCTACGGCATGGCGCCGCAGTGGGCCCGCGCGGTCCGCCCGCTCGTGATCGTCTTCACGGTCGTCGCGTTCGTCATCACCATCGTGTTCGAGGCGGACGTGGACGCCCAGGGCGGGGCCTACGCGACCGGGGTGCTCGTCCTGATCACCAGCGCCTCCGTGGCCGTGACGCTGTCGGCGCGACGCGCCCGTCAGCGCAAGCGGACGATCGGCTTCGGCGTCGTGGCGCTGGTGTTCGTCTACACGACCATCACCAACGTGGTCGAGCGCCCCGACGGCGTGCGCATCGCCGCGATCTTCATCATCGGCATCCTCGCGGTGTCGCTCGTGTCGCGCGTCCAGCGGTCGTTCCAGTTGCGGGCGACGTCGGTCACCCTCGACGACGCCGCCCTGTCGTACGTGCGCGAGGACGCCGACGAGTACGGCACGATCCGCGTCATCGCCCACGAGCCGGGGCGCGAGGTCGCCGAGATCTACAGGAAGAAGCTCCTGGCCGAGCGGAAGTACAGCGGCATCCCGCAGCGCTCGCCCGTGATCTTCGTCGAGGTGCACAAGGGCGACTCGTCCAACTTCGAGGAGGACCTCGTCGTCACCGGTCACGCCGTGCACGGCTACCGAGTGCTGCGCACCACGAGCGGCGCCGTGCCGAACGCGTTGGCGAGCGTGCTGCTGGCGATCCGCGACGAGACCGGCATCGTGCCCGACATCTACTTCGAGTGGACCGAGGGCAACCCGCTGTCGAACATGGGGCGGTTCTTCTTGACCGGGGTGGGCGAGGTCGCGCCGGTGACCCGCGAGGTGCTGCGCCGGGCCGAGCCCGCGCGCGGCCGCCGCCCCGACGTGCACGTCAGCTAGCCCCGCGCCCCGCCTGCCCTGCCCGTCGGCGACCAGCTTGGAACCCCGTTCGCGAAGATGAACCCCGATGAATCGGAGTTCATCTTCGTGAACGGGGTTCATGCGGACGTTCCTGAGAAGCGCCGTCCCGCGATCCGGGCGGCAGCCGACACACGGCGCGGATCGATCGCGACACCGGCCGCACGAAGCAACTCGACCAGTCTCTCGGGGAACACCAGGTCGGCGTATTCACAGTGCACCACGTGACGGATCTCGGGGTGGCGCAGGAGGCGTCGGTCGCGCCGCCCCCGCTGTCTGACGACCTCGGCAGGCGTCCGTCCCGCCAGCATCTCCGGATCGGTCAGTTTGACGTGGCCGTCGAACTCGATGGCGACGCCGAAGGCCCGCAGGAAGACGTCGCAGCGCCCCACGAACAGGCCGTCGACCTCGACGGCCTTCTGCAACTCGACGGATGACAAGCCCAGTTCGAAGAGCACGACCCTCAGGAGGCTCTCACCTCCGTTCTCCGCCCAGGCGGACGAGAACGCGAGAGCCCGTCGAGCGGTTCGTCCGCCCGGACTCGATGCCGGACCCAGCCGGGACGAGATGCCGGCACGGGCCCGCTCGAACTCGGCCTGGACCACGGCGCCGGTGCGGTGTCCGTCGGGCAACACCAGGCGACGGAGGACGGCATCCAGGCACATCACGGCGTCCGCGAACGAGGCCGTTCGAGACACGTCGACTGCGGTCCGTTCCAGCGAGGTCAGCAACAGGCCGTGGAGTTCCGCCCTGTCGTCGGAGGGGACGGACCCGGGTCGTCGGAGGAGGTGGGTCGATCGCCTGGCGGTCGTGCGGCGCGGATCGACGACGGTGACGACGTCCCCGGGGTCGTCGTGGACCCGAGGCAGCCCCCAGCACGCCGCGGCGGAGGCATGCGAGACCGTGCACTGCGGATCGAGACCGGCGACGACCGCTCTGGTCAGCACGACGTGGCGTTCTCGCGCGTCGAGTTCGTGCCAGTCCCGGGCATCCGCGTAGACGCCCTGATGCACGCGGACCAACGCCCCTCTGCGGGCTCGGAGTTGCAGCTGCCGTGCCTCGCGGGTCGTCGCCCCGTGGGTCGAGGTGAAGAGCAGAGGACACCGGAGAGGTTCGAGGTGGGACATGACGCGAGCCTGGCGGGCGGGACGTCGGGAACCGCAGTCGCGCCTCCTCGATTGGGGATCAGAGGCAGGCATCCTCGGCCTGTGGAGGAGGCGAGCGTGTCGCGGCTCTCACACGAAGAACCCTGTTCACGACGATGAACCCCGTGAAAACATGGTTCATCTTCGCGAACAGGGTTCATGGTGGGGCAGGCGCGGGGTAGGCGGGGGGCAGGCGCGGGGCAGGGTGGGGCAGAGCGGGGCGCGGCCGGCGGGCGGGGTACGGCGCTCAGCTTGGCCGTCGACACCGCGCCTCCTGTACTGCTGGGAGCATGACCGACTCCCGCTCCCTGCCCTACCCCCTCGGCGTGACGCCCCTGCCCGACGGCGGCGCCCACGTCGCCGTGTACTCCGAGACCGCCGACCACGTCTGGTTCTGCCTGTTCGACGACGAGGCCGACGGCGGCGCCGAGCACCGCTTCGAGCTGACGAACCGCACCGGCCACGTGTTCCACGCCGTGGTCGAGGAGGCGCGGGTCGGCTCGAGCTACGGCCTGCGGGTCGCGGGCCCCTGGGACCCGGCGGCCGGCCTCCGTCACAACGAGCACAAGCTGCTGCTCGACCCGTACGCGACCGCCCTCGACGGCACCTTCGACTGGGGCCAGGCCGTCTTCGGCCACGACATGGACGAGCCCGAGAAGCGTGACGACACGGACTCCGCCGCCGCCATGCCGCGCAACGTCGTCGCCGACCGCGACTTCGACTGGGGCGACGACCAGCGCCCGCTGACGGCGATGGAGGACACCGTCGTGTACGAGGTGCACGTCAAGGGCTTCACGCAGACGCACCCCGACGTGCCCGAGGACATCCGCGGCACTTACGCCGGCATGGGCCACCCCGCCGCGATCAAACACCTCACCGACCTGGGCGTCACCGCGGTCGAGCTGCTGCCGACGCACCAGTTCGTGCAGGACAGCCACCTCGAGGAGAAGGGCCTGCGCAACTACTGGGGCTACAACTCGATCGGCTTCTTCGCCCCGCACGACGAGTACGCCTCGAAGGCCGCCGGCACCCGCGGCGGCCAGGTCGCCGAGTTCAAGCAGATGGTGAAGGACCTCCACGCGGCCGGCCTCGAGGTGTGGATGGACGTCGTCTACAACCACACGGCCGAGGGCAACCACATGGGCCCGACCATCTCGTTCAAGGGCATCGACAACGCGGCCTACTACCGCCTGGTCGAAGGTGACGAGGGCAACTACTTCGACACCACCGGCACCGGCAACAGCCTGAACGTCAGCCACCCGGCGGCCCTCGCCCTCATCATGGACAGCCTTCGCTACTGGGTGACCGAGATGCACGTCGACGGGTTCCGCTTCGACCTCGCCACCACCCTGACCCGTCAGGGCGGCGAGGCCAGCGAGCACAGCGCGTTCCTCACCCTGATCCACCAGGACCCGGTGCTGCAGAGCGTCAAGATGATCGCCGAGCCCTGGGACACCGCGGGCTACCAGGTCGGTGGGTTCCCCGCCGACTGGTCCGAGTGGAACGGGAAGTTCCGCGACGACGTCCGCGAGTTCTGGAACGGCGAGCCCGGCGTGCTCTCGACCTTCTCCGACCGCGTGCTCGGCAGCCCCGACGTGTACGAGGCGGACCGTCGTTCGCCCCTCTCGAGCGTCAACTTCGTCACGGCCCACGACGGCTTCACCCTCGCCGACCTGACGAGCTACGCCGAGAAGCACAACGAGGAGAACGGCGAGGACAGCCAGGACGGCGAGAGCGACAACAAGTCGTTCAACGGCGGCGCCGAGGGCCCGACCGACGACCCGGCGGTCAACGAGTACCGCGACCGCCAGCGCCGCAACTTCCTCGGCACGCTGCTGCTCAGCGCCGGCGTGCCGATGATCCTCGGCGGTGACGAGATCGCCCGCAGCCAGGGCGGCAACAACAACGCCTACTGCCAGGACAGCGAGATCTCGTGGTTCGACTGGGAGCGCGCCGACCGCGACCTGCTCGCCTTCACGACCGAGCTGATCGCACTGCGCCGCGAGAACCCGGCCCTGCGCCCCGACTGGTTCCGCTACGCACCCGAGGTCGAGAGCGACGACCACGTCCAGGTGCGTCGCGCCGACGACCACTCGTTCTCGAGCGGTGACTGGCAGCAGGGCGAGAACAAGGCGATCACCTTCGTGCTGACGCACAAGGACGCCGACGCCTTCGCCTACCTCGTCAACGGCTCGACGAGCGTCGTCGAGTTCAACGTGCCCGACGCGCCCCACGGCGAGTGGGAGCTCGCCGCCTCGAGCGACCCCGGCCAGCAGGTCGAGGGCGCCGTGACGACGCTGCTCGTGCGCGACGCGAGCTTCACGCTGCTGCGGAGCCGCGCCTCCTAGGCGTCGACGACGTGCGCGCAGGAGGCGCGGTGCGGGTCCCGAGGACCGGCACCGCGCCTCCTGCGTCCGCCCCCGACGAGAACGACCGCCGCCCCGGGGGGACGACGGTCGTCAGGTGCGTCGGCGCGGGGCCGACCGGTGGTCAGGCGGTGGCGAGCTGCTGCGCCGCGGGGGCGAAGAAGTCCGCGTAGCGCGGGCCCGGCGTGATGTCGACGACGGTGCCGCAGACGACGGGCTCACGGTCGGCGTTCGACCGGTGGGACCGGCCGTCACGTCGACGCTTGGGGTAGACCTCGATGCGGGCGGCGGGCACCCGACGGTCGGCCACGTAGTGACCGGTCACGTCGACGGAGCGACGGACGTGAGCCACGAGCTGGTCGTGGCTGAGGCGGGCGAGGTCGGCGGCGTTCATGCCGAGGCCTCGGCCAGGAGGAGTGCGCTGATGTCGATCGGCTCGGTCGGAGCCAGGTCGTGCGCGAGGGGGTGGTGCCCGGAGGCGTGGACGATGTTCATTGTTCTCATCTCTGCGGCCCTGCGACCGCGTGAGGAACGGGGTGGTGCGGGTCGCGTCGCCGTGAATCGACGCGTTCCGAACTCTCGCAGGTCGCCGGGTGATCACCACCATCGTCCGGGACAGCGTTCGCAAGGTGGACATCTGTTCGAACGCCGGGAGGCGCGTCGACGGGTGCCGACCGGTCGCCGGTGGGCCGGTGGGCCGGTGGGCTGTGGGCCCGAGGGTCTGCGGGCTGTGGGCCGGCGGGCGTCTCGGCCGGCGTCAGGCGCGCCGGGCCCAGAGCGCCTCGACCAGCGACGTCGTCAGCTCGTGGTCGATCGCGAAGGCCCGGTCGTCGAGCGCCGACACGGGGGCGATCTGCCGGCCGCTCGAGACGAGCCACAGGGCGTCGGCCTCGCGGACGCGGTCGAGCGGCACGAGCTCGTAGGCGGTCTCGTGGCCCAGGGCGCCGAGGGCGTCGAAGACGGCCTCCTGCGTCGTGCCCTCGAGGATGCCCTGGTCGGTGCGCGGCGTGACGAAGCGGTCGCCGAAGCGGGCGACGAGCGAGGCCGACGGGCCCTCGAGGGCGTAGCCGTCGCTGCTGACGAAGAGCACGTCGTCGGCCCCGCGGCGGGCGGCCTCGCGCAGGACGCTCTTGTTGACGGCGTACGACAGGGTCTTCGCCCCCTGCAGCAGCCACGGCGAGGTCGTCGCGACGTCGTGACGGTAGCCACGGTCGAGGGCCACCACGCGGATGCCGTCGCGACGCTCGGCGGCGTGGTCCTCGAACGCCTCGGTCCGTGCCCAGGCGGTCGGCTCGCTGTCGGGCACGCCCTCGAGGCCGCGGGTGACGATCAGCTTCGTGAGGGCGAACGGCACGGGCGCGTGGGCGCCCGCCGAGGCCAGCACGGCCTCGCGGATGAGGTCGAGGTCGAGGGGCGGCAGGTCGAGCAGGGCCGCCGAGCGGGCCAGGCGGCGCAGGTGCGGCTCGAGCGCCTGCACCGCGCCGTCGACGACGCCGAACGCCTCGAAGACGCCGTCGCCACGCGTCACGCCCAGGTCGATGGCGGTGACGACGGGCTCGGCCGCGTCGGCGACGCGCCACCCGCGGCCCTCGCCGACGGCCCCGTTCCGGGCCCGCTCGATGACCACCAGCACGGGGGCAGGAGGCGCGGTTTCGGAGGTGGGCGAGGCGTCGGCAGCGAGGTCGGTCACGTCCTCGACCGTACCTCGGGTCGCGGTTTTCGCTTTGTGGACAGGCTGTGGAAAGTCGCTCGGCGGCGAGAGGTTAGACGCTCACGCGACCTCGTGGTGGGGAGCGACCCGCGGAGGCGGACGACGTCCCGAGCTGGTGCCCACGTGGCTAGGCGCTCTAGCTAATTTGGGGCCCTGACCAGGCATTTCCCCGTGCCCCCACCCCTTGCGCCCCCAGGCGGCGGAGGTACCGTGAGCGAGCCCGCCCATGGTGGGCGCGTGGTGCCCGGTGGGCTGAGAGCTTCTTCACGGGGCGGCTCACCCGGCACCACACCACACGCGCGGAAGGGCCGCACCGTCGAGACGGTGCGGCCCTTCGTGGTCGGTCTGCGGGCGGGGTCAGCCGCTCACGGGGTCAGCCGCTCGTGGGGTCAGCCGCGGGGCTTCGGCGGCCCGGGCTTGGGGTTCGTCGGGGTCGCGTCGTCGGCCGGGTCGGGTTCGCCGGGCTTGGGGTGCCCGGGGATCGAGTCGCCCGAGAGGTTCAGGTCGTCGGGGTCGACCTCGATGTCGCCACCGTCGTCCGGGCCGCCCTCACCGGGCAGGGCCTGGACGGCGTCGAGGTCGGTGTCGGAATCGACGGCGGGGGAGTCCGCGGTGGCCGACCGCTGCATCTCGGCGGTGGTCTCCTCGCTGCGCGGGAAGTCCGCCGTCGGGTCGTCGCTGTCGCGACGGTCCGGCGCGGTGTCGGCCGTGCCCGCGTACCCGACCCCGTCGGTGGTCGCGGAGGTGTCGCTCGGAGTGGAACCGGTCGTGGTGTCGTGCTCGTCATCGTGCATGCGCGCACGGTACGCCGCCGGGGTGCGTGCCGCATGTGCGCCGGGGCAGACTGGCGGCATGACGACACTGACCTGCCGCGCGATCGCGTTCGACATGGACGGCACGCTCGTCGACTCCACCGCCGTGGTGGAGCGCATCTGGACCGACTTCGCGGCCGAGCACGACCTCGACGTGGTCGAGCTGCTCGCGTTCGCCCACGGACGGCAGACCCACGACACCGTGCGGCGGTTCCTGCCCCGGTTGCCGGAGGGTGAGGCGCGGGCGCTGACCGACGGACTGCAGGCCGTCGAGGCCGACGGTCGCGGTGGCACCGTCGAGATGCCCGGGGCCGGTGCCTTCGTGGCGGGCCTGCCGAGCGACCGGGTGGCGCTCGTGACGAGTGCGAACCTCGACCTGGCCCGGTCGCGCATGGCCGAGGCGGGGGTGCCCTGGCCGGCGGTCGTCCTGGCGTCCGAGCACGTCCCGGTCGGCAAGCCCGCGCCGGACGGCTACCTGCTGGCTGCCGAGCTGCTGGGCGTCGACCCCGGCGACGTCGTCGTCTTCGAGGACGCCGCGGCGGGGCTCGAGGCCGCCCGCGCCTCCGGAGCCTCGGTCGTCGTCGTAGGCGACCACGACGGGCCCGCCGCCGACGGGTTGCCCCGCGTCACGGGGTACGGCGAGGTGACGGTGCGGGTGCTCGACGACGGCGTGATCGAGCTGGGCCTGCCGTAGCGGGTGCGCGGGGCCGGCGGGGCTGGCGGGGTCGGCGGGGCTGGCGGCGGCCTCAGCCGTGCAGCGGGTGCGACCCCTCGTGGTTCGTCCGCTGCGCCAGGGCGTGGGCGAACTCGCGCAGGGTCTCGTCCGAGGTGTGGCGGGGCGTCCAGCCGAGCACGGTGCGCGCCCTCTCGGTCGACATGACCGGGATCTTCGCGGCGATGTCGAGCCAGCCCGGCTCGGTGGGCTGCAGGCGGGCCAGCCAGGTCAGCTGCACGATCGCGCGCAGCAGTCGGTACGGCACGGGCAGCAGGCGCGAGCCGAAGGCCTTCGCGATGAGGTCGGGGTCGACGACGGGCTCGGCCGCGAGGTTGAAGGCGCCGCCGGCGCGACGGTCGATCGCCCGCCAGAACGCGTCGGCGACGTCGCTCGCGTGCACGACCTGCGAGACGAAACGCGGGGCCAGCGGCACGAACGGCGGTCGCACGCGCTGCATCCAGCGGGTGGGCACCCAGCGGCCGACGAACAGCCCGACGATCTCGCTCGCGGCGGCGGCCTGGAACACCAGCCCCGGACGCATGCGGGTCAGGGTGACCTCGGGGTGCTGCTCGGCGAACGCGTCCATGACGCGCTCGTTGATCGCCTTGTGCTTCGAGTAGCTCGACCGGCGGACGCCCTTCGTCTTGTAGCCCTCGTCGACCCGGCGCCCCTTGGGCCCGCGCGAGTAGGCGCCCACCGACGAGGCGACGAGCACGTGCGGCACGCCCGCCCGGGCGGCGGCGTCGAGCACGTGCGACGTGCCGATCACGTTCGTGCGGTACATGACGGCCTTGCGGTGGCTCGGCTGCAGGGCCCAGCCGAGGTGCACGACGGCGTCGGCCCCGGCGAAGGCCCGCTCGAGCGCGAGAGGGGAGTCGTCGGCCCCAACGTCGATCGAGAACCACGTGACCTCGCCGTAGGGCGGCGTCGCCATGCGCGGACCCCGTCGGGCGACCCCGACGAGCGAGGTCACCTCGGGTTCGGCCTGGAGACGGGTCAGCAGGGCGGTGCCCAGGTTGCCCGTGGCTCCGACGACGACCACGCGCATGGGGTCTCACTTTCACGACTCGACGAACGGCCTCGCGCCGACCCCGGGTGGGCGGCAGACCTGGGCCGAGCCTACGCGCGGCCCCTGGGGGCGGGGCCGGACGGGGCGGCGGGGCGGGACGGGGCGGCGGGGCCGGACGGGCGGTGGGGAGGCGAGCGTCAGCCGGCGGGCGGGACTCCGGCCTCGGCGGCGATGCGCGAGACGGCGGCCTCGTCGAGCACGAAGACCTCGTCGCCGTCGCGCGGCTCGTGCGCGCGCACCACGGTCGAGCGCACCGCTCCCTCGGCCGACAGCTCGACCACCACCAAGCCCGAGCCGCGCACGGCCCGCTCGGTGCCGACGGAGGCCAGCACGTCCGTGTCGTTCGCCACCCCGGGCGCGACCACCACGGGAACGCCCGCGAGGTGGCCGACGACGTGGTGGTGGTAGTGCCCGGCGAGGACGACGCGGACGTCCGATCCCTCGAGGACCGCGGCCAGCGCCTCCGGGTCCTGCAGGGCGAGCGACTCGTGCAGGGTCGTCGGCGCGGCGATCGGCGGGTGGTGCAGCACGAGCACGGTGCCGCGTGCGGCCGGCGTGGCCAGCTCGTCGCGCAACCGGGCGAGCTGCTCGGGCCGCACCAGCCCGTACCCGGCCCCGGGCACCGAGGTGTCGAGCCCGATCACCCGCCAGCCGTCCACCTCGCGGACGAGGTCGAGCGGCCCCGCCGGGTCACCGCCGAGCACCTCGGCGAAGCCCGCGCGCACGTCGTGGTTGCCGGGCACGAGCACGACCTCGGCGCCGGCCGCACGGGCCCACGCGTCGGTGCGCTCGCGCAGGTGCCGGTAGGAGGCGCGGCTGCCGTCGTCCGACAGGTCACCCGACCCCACCAGCAGTCGCACCCCCTCGACCCGCGCGGCCTCCGCCAGCACGAGGTCGAGCGCCTCGACCGTGTCGACGACGCCCTGGTGCAGGGCCCCGTCCGCGAGCAGGTGCGAGTCGCTGAGGTGGACGATGCGGAGGGCTCCGGGTGGCAGGGCGTGCATGCCGCGACGCTACCGGGTGCGGGGCGGGGGCGGGTTGTCGTGCGGGGGCGACGGGGTGCGAGGGTGCTCGGCCGGGTCGGCGGGGTCGGCGGGGTCGGCGGGGTCGGCCGGGTCGGCGGGGTCGGCGGGGGCGGCGGGGTCGGCGGGGTCGGCGGGGTCGGCGGGGTCGCACCACCGTCGCGTCGTCGAACCACGCTCCGGGGTGGTTCGACGACGCGGACGTGGTGCGGCCTCGCGTGCGTGAGCCGCGCGATAGGTCGGTCGGCGGCGGGGCGCGGGGCCTCAGCCGCGGAACTGGTCGGCGGGGGCCAGGCGGCCGTGCACGCGGCGGCCGAGCTCGGCGAACATGCCGGTGACGGTCGCCCAGTCCTCGTGGCTCGGCGAGGTCGGCTCGACGAACAGGCCGTAGAACCGTCGACCCGTGTTGAGGGTCTCGACGAGGACGGTCTCGGAGCGGTCGAAGAACTGCGTCCCGTCCTGTTTCAGGGCCGCGGCGCGGACCGGTTCGCCGGTGAGGTTGCAGAACCCCGCCGACGCGAGGGCGCGAGCGGTCTTGCGGCGGGACAGTCGGGGCAGCACGCGGCCGGTCTTCCCCGGGTCCAGCACGGCCCGCACGTGGGCGAACACGAGCTCTTGCTCGTGGACGGGGTGCGAGGCGGTGGTCGGAGAGTTCGTCACCCCCTCACCGTGCCAGGTCGGGGAGGTCCGGGCGACGCCCAGTGCGGGGGCGGCCTGTTGGGGTGCGACCCGGATTGGGGAGCCGGGTCGGCGCGCCACGGGCCCGACCGCGGTGTAGCCCGCCCGGCCCGACCGGGAGCATGCCCGAGCCCTGACGGCCTCGGTCCGACCTCGACGTCGACGTCGACGTGGGTCTCGACGTCCCTGTCCGTCTCGCTGGCCCTGTCGGCGTCGCCACCCCTCTCGCCGGCCCCGTCGACGTCGCTGCCCCTCTCACCGTCGGCGTCGCTGCCCCTCTCCCCGTCGACGTGGCTGCCCCTCTCCCCGTCGGCGTGGCTGCCCCTCTCCCCGTCGGCGACGTGCGGGCAATTCCTGGCTGGTGCTGCGGCCGGGTGCCGGGATCGGCAGGGGACGGGTGCGGCCGCGACAGCAACCAGGAATTGCCGCCAGGGGGTCGGGGCGGAGGCGGGTCGAAGCCGAGGCGAGGAGGGGCGGGGCCGGCACCGGCGTCGCTGTCGGTGTTCGCACCGGGTGGCCTGTCGGCGTCGGTGCGGGCAATTCCTGGCTGCTGCTGCGGCCGGGTGCTGGGATCGGCGGGGGACGGGTGCGGCCGCGACAGCCGGAAGGCATTGCCGTCAGGGCGTCGGATTGGGAGGCGGGCCGGGGCCGACGTCGAGTCGGTGCCGGGGCGGAGGCGGGGTTGAGACCGAGGCCGGAGCCGAGCGGAGCGGAACGGAGCAGAGCGGAGCAGAGCGGAGCCGAGCCGAGCCGAGCCGAGCCGAGCAGAGCGGAGCAGAGCGGAGCGGAGCCGGGCTGGGCCGGCGCCGGTGTCGGTGTTCGCACCGGGTGCCATGTCGGTGGGGGTGCGGGCAATTCCTGGCTGGTGCTGCGGCCGGGTGCCGGGATCGGCGGGGGGTGGGTCGGGCCGCGACAGGGATGAGGAATTGCCGGCAGGGGGGTGGGGGAGGGAGCAGGGGTAGGGGGAGGGGCGCGTGCGGCGGGCGGAGCGGGGCGGCGCGGCGCGGTGGGCGCGGTGCCGCAGAATGGCCTGATGCTTCCCGCAGCTCCCGCCGACGGCCGCGACCTCGACGACTCGGCGCGTTGCCCCTGCCTCAGCGGCGAGACCTACGGGTCGTGCTGTGGGCCGGCGCACCACGGCACGGTGGCAGCCCCGACGGCGGAGCGGCTGATGCGCTCGCGGTACTCGGCCTTCGCGCTCGCCCGCGCCTCCTACCTGCTCGAGACCTGGCACCCGACGACCCGGCCCGCCACGCTCGAGGTCGATCCGGCGATGCGCTGGTTCCGGCTCGAGATCGTGCGGACGCGTGCCGGCGGGCCGTTCGACGACGACGGGACGGTCGAGTTCGAGGCACACTTCCGCGACGCCGAGGGGGCCGGGGTGCAGCACGAGGTCAGCCGGTTCGTCCGGGTCGACCGGCGGTGGCTCTACGTCGACGGCGCCGCGGGCTGAGACGCCTCGAGGCAGCGAGGCCGCGAGCCGAGACGCCGCGACGCCGAGACGCCGCGACGCCGAGACGCCGCGACGCCGAGACGCCGCGACGCCGAGACGCCCCGACGCCGAGACGCGGCGACACCGCGGGCTGAGACGCCGCCGCGCACGTCGACCCGCGCCTGCACGCGCTCGCAGGTGGCGGCCCGGGCCCAGGGACAGGGCCGGTCAGAGGACGGGGGCGTCGGGCGTCACGAAGAGGACGTCGGGTCCGTCGGGCCCGGCGCCCTCTCCGTGACGCCGCCGGGCCGCAGGGAGAGCTTCACGGGCAGGGACCCACGGTCCGGACGACACCGATGCAGAGCTCGCGCCCTCCATCCCGACGAACGCTAGGCCGCACGACATGGTGCGGTTCAGACGTGGACGCTCCTCACAGGCACGGGTGCAACCGCGTGTGATTCGGGGGACAGGGCCGGTGGCGTGCCCGGGGGCCAGGGCGTCCCGTCAGCCCTCGGGGCGAGCCGCGGCCCGGCGTCCCGCGGCGACGGCCTCGAGTGACCGGACGAGCCCGCCGACGGCCCGTTGGGCCCGCACGACGCCGACCGGCCCGCCGAGCACCGACGTGCTCGACGCGTGCACGACCCGGGCGACGAGGCGCCCGCGGTCGTCCACGTACCAGCGCACGCCGAGCGTCAACAGCTGCGACCGTCCGGCGAAGGCCCGCAGGGCGAGGGTCGAGACGAGCGTGCCCCGGACCGCCCGCGTGCTGCCGTCCGGATCGAGCGACAACGTGAATCCCTGGTCGACCAGCGTCCGCTCGACGAGCTGCCGCGATTCGTCGTGCGGACCCTCGAAGAAGACGTCGTACGAGCTCGCCACGGGTCGGTCGGCGCCGTCAGCGCAGCGGGGCGAGCATCTCGAGCTCGCGGGCCGTCGGGTCGAGGGCGTACGCGTTCGTGTGCCCGGTCGGCTCGTAGCCGCGACGGCGGTAGAAGGCGATGGCCCGTTCGTTCTGCTCGTGGACGTGCAGGCGCAGGGCGTCGCCCTCGGTCGCCGCCCAGGCCTCGACGCCGTCGAGCAACAGGTCGGTGACGCCGGCCGCCCGGCCACGATGTGACGGAGCCACGTACACGCCGACCAGCAGGGGCTGCCCGGCCGCCTGCAGGAAGCCGCCCATGGCGCCGACCCAATCGCCCGTCTCGTCGTCGATCGCGACGAGCGAGGTGCCGTGCTCGGCCTCGCCCCGGGCGCCGCGCATCCGCCACTCGGCCTCGTCGTGGCGACGCGCGACGGCGAGCGTCTCTCCGTACGCGATCGGCGTGTCCGCCAGCATCGCGAGGCGGAGGTCGCGGACGCGCTGCCAGTCGTCGGCGGTCGTGCGGCGGACGGTCACGGGTCGTGCGGGCATGCCGTCAGCCTGCCACACGGCCGGCACGAGTCGACGGCGGGAGGCGCGGGTCGGGTCGTCCCGTCTGGTCGCGCCCCGGGGCGCTCACGCCGGGGGCGCGGGTCGGGTCGTCCCGTCGGGTCGCGCCCCGGGGCCGTCACGCCCGGGGGGCGCGGGTCGGGTCGCCCCGTCGGTCGGGCCCCGGGGCCGTCACGCCGGGAGGCGCGGGATGCCCCTCAGTCGAGCCGCGCCACGGGGGCAGGCCCGAGCCGTTGCTCGGGGCGGGCCGGTGAGAGCAGCGTCGCGCGCCTCCCGCGCTCGTCCGGCTCGGTGTCGACGCCGAGCACCTGCAGGCGCTCGGGCGTGCGGGCCCGCAGCGCGGCCGTCCAGGCGCAGACGAGCGCGTCGAGCAGGTCCTCGCGGTGCTTGTAGGCGCGGTCGACGAGCGGCGACGGCTCGTCGAGCAGCGCGGCCGACACCGGGTGCGACGCCAGGCGCACCGGAACCTCGGCCCCGCTCAGCGCGCCCAGCCGGCGCAGCAGCTCGTCGCAGGCCGCCGCCCGGGCCTCGCGCCGCGCCTCCTTGGGCAGCGTCAGGTCGGGACGCTTGTACCGCGGACGCTTGTCGTCGTAGCCGAGCTCGACCATGCCGACGAGCGTCGTGTACGGGTAGCACTCGAAGTGCCCCACGGCGTCGGCGGGCAGGGGGACGACGCCGTCGTCGTAGACGCCGCCGGCGCGTTCGAGGCGCTCGCCGAGGGTGCGTCCGCCGAGCCAGGGCAAGGAGGCGCTGCTCGCGTTGGCCGAGACGTGCCACCGACCGTAGGCCCGCGCCACGAGCCGCTCGCTCGCCCGCATGCCCGTCGCGTTCGGCACGAGCACGGGCGCGTCCACGGCCATGACGGACCCGGGCGTCGACCAGCGCAGCACCCAGGCCTCGACCTCGTCGACCCCGCGGGCCCAGCCGGCGTCGAGCACCGTGCCCTCGGCGTCGATCACGGCCAGGCCGGTCTCGTTCGCCGGACGCCCGGGCGTCGAGTCGCGCCAGGCGAGGTCGACGCCGAGATAGCGCGGTGGGGGCGGCGCAGCCGTGGGCGGGGGCGGGGTCACCGGTCGACCGTACCCGCGTGAGCGGCCGGCCCGACCCTGTCCCGGCCCGACCCTCGGTTCCGGCGGCGAGCGATTTGCCTAGGCAGGGGTTGAGCGCCGGTCGCAGGGGTGGCTCGGGGGCGGTCGAGGCCGACCCCTGGTTCCGGCGGCGAGCGATTTGCCTAGGCAAGGGTTGAGCGCCGGTCGCGGGGGTGGCTTGGGGGCGGTCGAGGCCGACCCCTGGTTCCGGCGGCGAGCGATTTGCCTAGGCAGGGGTTGAGCGCCGGTCGCGGGGGTGGCTCGGGGGCGGTCGAGACCGACCCAGGGTTCCGGCGGCGAACGATGCGCCCAGGCAGGGGTCGGGCGCCGGTCGCGGGGGTGGGGTGACGGCGATACTGAGCGCATGCCCACCAGCACCAGCACCCGCACCCCGGCCGACCTGCGCCGCTGGCGCCGCTACCTCGCCGACGAGCGGGCCGAGGAGTCCACCTACCGCGACCTCGCCCGTCGTCGCGACGGCGAGGAGCGCGCCATCCTGCTCGCCCTGGCCGACGCCGAGGGGCGTCACGCCCAGCACTGGGTCGACCTGCTGGGCGACGACGTCGGGCGTCCGGTCCGCACCGACCTCCGCACCCGCGTGCTCGGCCTGCTCGCCCGGCGGTTCGGCTCGATCTTCGTGCTCGCGCTGGTGCAGAGCGCCGAGGCGCGCTCGCCCTACGCGACCGACGCCGACGCCACGGACGCGATGGCCGCGGACGAGCGCATCCACGGCGAGGTCGTGCGTGGGCTCGCCGAACGCGGACGCAACCGGTTGTCGGGGTCGTTCCGTGCGGCGGTGTTCGGGGCGAACGACGGTCTCGTCAGCAACCTCGCGCTCGTGCTGGGCATCAGCGCCTCGGGCGTCGCGAACCACGTCGTGCTGCTGACCGGGCTCTCGGGGTTGCTCGCCGGGGCGTTGTCGATGGGCGCGGGCGAGTACGTCTCGGTGCGGTCGCAGCGCGAACTGCTCGACGCCTCGACGCCTGACCCGACGGCACGGCAGGTGCTGCCCGACCTCGACGTCGACGCCAACGAGCTGGCGCTCGTGTACCGGGCGCGGGGCATGTCGCCGGACGAGGCCGAGGCCCACGCGCGGCAGGTGCTGGCGGGCGCGGGGCGAGGGGCGTCGTCGCCGAGCGCGCCTCCTGCGGGCGCCGCGCCGGGCGCCGCCACGGCCGGCTGGGCCGACGCCCCCGACCAGGAGGCGCGCTCGGCCGACGAACCCGCCACCCACGAGACCCTCGGCACGGCGTTCGGGGCTGCCGCCTCGAGCTTCTGCTTCTTCGCGTCCGGGGCCGTGATCGCGGTGCTGCCCTACCTGTTCGGGTTGTCGGGGATCACGGCCGTCGTCGTGGCCGCCGCCCTCGTCGGCGTCGCGCTGCTCGGCACGGGCGCCGTCGTGGGGTTGCTGTCGGGCGCGAGTCCGCTCAAGCGTGCGCTGCGTCAGCTCGGCATCGGGTTCGGCGCGGCCGCCGTGACGTACCTGCTCGGGTTGCTGTTCGGCACGGGCGCCGCCGGCTGAGCCGACGGACTCGCGGGCTGAGCCGACGGGTGCCGCGGGCCGAGCCGACGGGTGCCGCGGGCCGAGCCGACGGCCTCGCGGGCCGAGCCGACGGGTGCCGCGCACCGTGCCGACGGCGTCGAGCCGTCAGGCCGTCAGGCAGCGCGCGCCGAGCCGACGGCGACGGGCCGTCAGGCCTTGCGGTCGAGCTTCCAGGCGATCCAGCAGGTGACGAGCACGACCCCGGCGGCGGCCAGGCGCGCGCCCATCAGGACGCCGTGCCCGGTCGAGGTCGTGAGGCTCATGTCGGCGCCGATGCCGATGCTCCAGATGGCGCCCGAGAGCGTGAGGCACACGACGAGGGCGAGGCCGAGCACGACAGAGGTGGCCCCGTGCGAGCGAGGGCCGACATCGTCGCGGCCGCGGGGGTCGCGCGAGAGGCGGGCGGCGGCGATGCGGACGACGCCGAGCCAGAGCAGGGCGACCGCACAGGCCCCGACGACGTCGCTGCACCGGTGCCAGCCGAAGGCCACGGTCTGCTCGGCGACGACGGCCGCGAACGCCGCACCGATCATGAAGAACAAGGGCCGGACGTGCCGACCGAACGTGGTCATGATGGCCAGCACGGCGGCGACGGCCACCGTGACGTGACCGCTGGGGAAGCTGTTGCCGTAGATCTCGCCGGTCAGCTCGGGGCGCGGGGCGAGCTGTTTGAGCACCTGCGTGGTGACGGTCGCGCCGACGATGAGCACGCCGGCCTGCAGGGCCGACCCCGGTCGGCGACGGAGGAACGCGACGACCATCGTCACGCCGACCACGAGCAGCACGGCCGGGGGAGAGATCGCGTCGAGGGCCGCGCCCGACTGCAGCAGCGTGGTGCCGTCGACCGAGCGCAGGATGCTGTCCTCGATGGACTGCCCGGCCTCGGTGAGGACCGCGATCGTGTACACGCCCGCCAGCACGACGAGCGACGCCGACGAGGCGACGACCCAACGGCCCGTGACCCGTCGACGGACGGCCGGGGTCGTCGAGAGGGTGGGCTGAGCGGTCACCGGACGAGCTAACTACACGCCGCCTGGAAACCGGCTCGGTCCGACCTGCCGATGCGCCGGGGCCGCCGTGACTCACAGCGGGGGTGCAGGGTGTGGGCCGACTCCCGTCGGGCGGCGCTCCATCTGACGCCACGGCCCGCCGGCCAGCGGGGTCAGCGTCACCAGGGTGTACACCGCGGCGACGATGCCGAAGGCGACCGTCAGCCCGATCGTGTCGGCTGCCACGCCGCCCAGCAGGGCACCGGCCGGGATGCCGGCCCAGGCACCCGCGTTGAGCAGGCCGAACACGCGCCCCCTGAGGTGCGCCGGCACGCGCTCGAGCTCGACGGCTCCGAGGATCGGGTTGAGCGCGCCCGCGGCCAGGCCCGAGAGGGCGGTCGCGGCGACCAGCCACGGGAGCGGCGCCGCGAGGGCGAACGCCAGGCTCGAGGGGCCACCGGCCAGGGCGAAGCACGCCACGAAGGTGACGCGCCGCGGCACCCGGTGGGCGACGAAGCCGAAGGCGACGTTGCCGGCGAGGGCGCACCCGCCCATGGTGGCGACCAGCAGTCCCAACGCGGCCGCGCCTCCCAGTCGGTCGTTCGCGTAGAGGGGCAGCAGGGTCGACCCGCGAGCCGCGTCGAGCAGGTTGGTGACCAGCACGAGGGCGACGAGCAGCCGCATCAGCGGGTCGCGCACGACGAAGCGGGCGCCCTCGGCAAGGTCGGCCCGGTAGGAGGCGCGGGCCGGCTCGGTCACCGGGTCGTCGGTCGTGCGATCGGCGGCGACGGCGTCCGGTGATCCGGCCCGTGCCGGATCGGGCGCCGGGACGAGCGCCCGGGTCAGCGCGGCCGAGATCGCGAAGGTGGCGGCGTTGACGAACAGGGACGCCATCGGACCGACGGCGGCGACGAGCAGCCCCGCGAGCGAGGCTCCGATCAACTTCGCGAAGCGCTCCGACCCGTCGAGCAGCCCGACGCTCCGCTCGATGCGCACCCCGGCGCGCTCGGTGAGCCCGGGCAGCATGACCCGGCGGGCGGTCTGCCCCGGGGTGTCGAGCAGCCCGCCGACGAAGACGAGTGCCAGCAGCGCCCAGAACGGCAGCCCGACGGTGAGGGCGAGCACGGGCATCGAGAGGACGGAGGCGCCGCTCACCAGGTCGGCGACGATCGCGGCCCGGCGGTGCCCCACCCGGTCGACGACCACGCCGCCGAGCGGACCACCGACGATCACCGGAGCCGTCGCGAACGCCGCCGCGAGGCCGACCTCGGCCCCCGACCCGCCGAGGCCCAGGACGTAGAAGGGGACGGCGAAGGCGGTCACGACGTTGCCGGTCTGCGAGATCGCGTGGGCGGCGACGAGGGACGACAGGGCGACCCGGGCCGAGTGGGAGGTCCGGACGCCGCGAGCGGCCTCGGCGTCGGGGGCGTGGTCGTCCCCGTCGTGCGCGTCGGGCAGGCCGTCCGTCCCTCCGGGGTGGCGGCCGCGGCGACGACCGTCGTGAGGGGCGCTGTCGGCGACCCGCGCCTCCTCGGCTCGTCCGTTCTCGCTCACGACGGGCCTCAGGGGCGCCGGTAGGCCTGGTAGACGAGCACGACCGGTTCGGCGCCGTCGTCGACCGAGGGGTCGTGCGCGGCGCTCGCGTCGAGCCAGCGGTCGACGACGGACTCGAGCTCGCCGCGCAGCCCGGCGAGCTCGTCGACGGTCAACCGCAGGCTGCGGTCGCCGCTGGCCCCGGCCGCGACCCACTCGCGGGGCAGGGCCGGCGTGGCGTCGATGTACTCGACGAAGCGGGCGGCGTAGGCCTGGGCGATCGACTTCTGCAGGGCGGACGACGCGACGAGGCGGTCGGGGTCGTCGAGCAGGTCGGCCGGCTCCCAGCTCGTGAGCTGCGTCGTGGCCTGCCACCAGCGCTCGCGGCGGTCGGCGGTCGGTCGCTCGGCCGGGCCGATCAGGTCGATCGAGGCGAGCTTCGACAGGTGGTAGCTGATGGTGCCGGGGGCCTCGTCGACCGCGTCGCCCAGTTGGGCGGCGGTCTGCGGACCCCGCTCGCGCAGCAGGCCGAGGAGGCGCAACCGCGTCGGGTGCGCGAGCACCCGCATCGAGGCGGCGTCGGTGAGGGTGCTGCGGGAGGTCTCGCGCGGGGTCATGCCTTGACCCTAGATGAACAAGAAGCGTTGCGCAACGAGTCTTGTGCATCTGGCGGCGGGGCGAACCGTGAGTGTGGTGGGTGTCGCGGGCGGGGGAGGGGACGGCGGCGCATGCTCGGAGCACGGCAGCCGGACGGCCCGGCCCGCAGGAGGAACCCGATGACGAAGACCCCGGACGACCCGCACGGCCCCGACGAGACCGAGCTCGAACGCAGCGGCAACAGCAGTGGCGAGGGTCACGGCGACCACACCGTCGGCGAGCGGGACGACCGCCCCGTCGAGATCACCAGCGAGAACCACCCCGACGGTGGCACCGGCTCGCGCGGCCTCGACGACGGTCCGGCCGAGGACGCCGTCCCCACGCGCCGGCCCGGCCAGGCCGACGCCTCCGAGGTCGACGAGCTGATCGGCGACTACAAGGGCGACGGCGAAGGCAAGCACACCTACTGACGCGAGCCCAGGAGGCGCGGGTCGGCCTCGATTCGCGCCCCGCGCCTCCCTCGTGTAATGTTTCCTCTGGCCAATCGGCCAACGAAACGCGCCTGTAGCTCAACGGATAGAGCATCTGACTACGGATCAGAAGGTTGGGGGTTCGAGTCCCTCCAGGCGCACAGGACGAACGTCACGGCCCGGTCTCAGACCGGGCCGTTTCTTCTCGGACGAGGTTTCTTCTCGGCGGACTCGTGCTCGTGTGCCGTCCTCGGGACTCATCTGCAACCCCGCGGGGAGGCGTCCCCAGGTGGACCACGAGATGGACACGTCCACACACGCCGCTCGACACCCGTCGTGGTGATCGCACCTCTCGTCTGCCTCCATGCCCTGGTTCTGGCACACGCATGCGATGGCCGGACCCCGTGGGGCCCGGCCATCGCGCTCGCACTGCCTTCCCGGAACTACTTCAGGTGGATGGAGTTGGTGTCGGCCTCGTTCACGAGGGCCTGGCCTTCCTTCCTTCCGGTCTCGGGGAGGGTGAGGTACACGGCAAGGCTGATCGCGACGACGACGATCATGTAGACCGCGACGAGCATGGGTTGCCCGGCGCCCACGAAGGCTGCTGCGATGAGGGGTGCGGTTCCGCCGAAGACGGCGATGACGAGCTGGTGGGCGAAGCCGATGCCGGAGACGCGGACGGCGGCGGGGAAGAGCTCGGCCTGGATGGTCGGGTAGACGGCCTGCCAGATGCCCAGGACGACCCACCCGGACGCAGCCACCGCGGTGTACACCCAGAATCCCGGCTGCTGCATGAGCAACAGCAGGGGGTAGAACAGCACGACCATGCCGGTTGCGCCGATGATCGGGAAGATCTTCCGGCGTCCGAGCCGGTCGGAGACGTAACCGGTGAGGGGGACGACGATCACGAGCAGGACGAGCCCGATGACGCTGCCGGCCAGGGTCTGGGAGAGGTCGCGTCCGGTCGTGAGGTTGGCGAAGGTCGGCAGGAACGTGGCCCACGTGTAGTAAGCGACAGCAGGGGCCGACAGGGCGGCGGCCTGGAGGATCTGCTTGTGGTGGTTGCGGAGCAGGTCTTTGAGGCGGCTGCGGGCAGAGGCCTTCTCGTCACCGTTGACGGCTTCGTACTCGGGTGTCTCGTCGGAACGTGCCCGCATGACGAGGCCGATGATGCCGAAGATCCCGCCGATGATGAAGGGGATGCGCCAGCCGTACGCGGCGAGGTCGTCGGGGGTGAAGACTGACGTGACGATGGCGGCGGCACCGGTGGCGACGAGGGTGGCGAGGCCGCTGGCCATGTTGGTGAACGAGCCGAAGAGTCCTCTGCGGTTGGCCGGGGCGTGTTCGACCATGTACGCGATGGCGCTCTGCCCCTCGCTACCGGCCGAGATCCCCTGGATGACGCGGGCGACGACGAAGAGGATGGGGGCGGCGTAGCCGATGCTGTCGAACGACGGGGTGAGGCCGATGATCAGGGCTCCGACGGCCATGCCGGAGACGGCGTAGGTGAGGATGCGGCGGCGGCCGTACTTGTCTGCCAGGGGCGAGATGATGATGCCGCTGAGGGGCCGGACCAGGAAGCCGATGGCGTAGGTCAGGAACGCGGCGATGAGGGACGCGAAAGCTGATTCGCTCGGGAAGATCTGGCTGGAGAACACCGCGGCGAGGAGGCCGTAGATGTACCAGTCGTACCACTCGACGAAGTGGCCGACGGTTCCCGCGACGAGATTGGCCTTCCGCCTCTTGGACACCACCGGGCCGGTGTTCGATGCGGATGTGGGAGGAGTCGATCGTGAGGTCGTCATTGAGCTCTCCTGGGTCTGGGAGGTCGAGAAGGAGGCGCACCGAGTAGCGGCCTTGGGCCGCTGTCGGATTCGCCGGGGAGGAGGTTGCGAAAAGGGGTGGAGGAAGGGAAGGAGAAGAGGAAGGTCCGCTTACGCGGAGTCGTCGGGGGATGCCCGTGAGCGGGTGTCGATCGCCTGGTCGGCGTTCATGCTGAGAGGCCCTCTTCGCTGGCGAGATAGGCGTAGCTCGGCCAGCTCAGAGCGATGTCGGCTGCCGCGTCGAGGAGGGGGCGGGACAGGTCTGCCATGCGAGCTCGCGTCATGCGAACGGAAGGTCCTGCGATGCTGATGGTCCCGGTCGCGACCTCGTGAGCGCCTGCCCCGAACACGGGGGCCGCCACGGCGTGGATGCCGAGGTCCATCTCCTCGAGCGTCGTGGCGTAACCGCGGTGGCGCACTTCGTAGAGCTCGTCCAGGACCCGTGCCGGGTCGAGGAGGGTGCGGGACGTCTGGGGCACGAGTCCCTGTTTGTCGAGGATCTCACGGACGCGGTCTTCGGCGAGGGTGGACAGCCATGCCTTGCCTGACGCTGTCGCGTAGGGAACGGCATCTTGACCCATGACGGGGTCGAGGCGGAGGGACGAGTTCGAGCCTTGCGCCTTCGCGATCCACTGCAAGGAATCCGCCGAGGTGACGGCCAGCCTGACGAGTTCCTCGGATTCCGCCGCGAGGGCGTCCAAGGTGCGCTGTGCCCAGCTGCTGACGCCTGAGGACGACAGCTGACGAAGGCCGAGCGCGCCGAGTCGGTGCGTGGCGAAGTACGTCGACGACTTCGGGTCCTGTGCGGCGTAGCCCGCCGTGACCAGGGCCCCGAGGAGTCGGTGCGCGATGGCTTTGTTGAGGCCCAAGGTCTCTGCCACCTGCGTGACGCGGAGGCCCTCGGGCTCGGGGGCGAGCATCTCGAGAACGCGCATGCCGTGGGCGACGTCATCTGCCAGAGCCATGGTTGTCATTCCTCGTCGTCGGGGAGCAGTAACGGCGTTACTTGTAACGCCGTTACCGAAAGTGCCACGGACTCGCGGAGGTGTCAAGGGGCCGCCCGCTTTTTCTCGGGCCGAAGATGCCGGCGGCTGGCTCGGGACGGGCCCCGCGATTTTGCGAGGCCCGTCTGCGTGGAGTGGGACCGGGTGCCACGGTCGGCACTCAGGGCGCGGCGATCACACGCTCCAGATCGACGAGTGACTGGGTGGGGTCGTCGTTCTGGACGGCATCGTGGCGGCCCGTACGCCAGGCGCACCTCAGTTCGCCGAAGCGTTCCCAATAGGCGGGCCAGTTCGCGAGTTTCGCGCGGTCGCGGTCCAGGCCCCGGAGGCGGACTCGTTCTCGGACGACCTCCGACGACGAGCGCACGTGGATGACCCGGAGGTCGACCTGTGGCCAGTTCGCGGCGCTCGTGGCTGTCGCCAGGAAGTCCGGATCGGCGAGGTAGGCGACGAAGGGTGCGTCGAGGACCACGGAGTGGCCGAGGTCGAGGTTGCTCCCGGCGACGGCGAAGAGGGCCTCGTACTCCAGTGGCATGATCTTCTCGACGTAGACCTCGTTCGACTCGCGATCCGTCGGGTGGTGGCCGAGCGCCTCCAGGGCGAACCGGACGAGAGGGCCCGAGAGCGTGTCCTTGTCGAGGTAGACGGCGCCCGTGAGTGTGCTGAGGTGTCGCGACATCGTCGTCTTGCCCGAGCCCGCGCCGCCGAGGGTGATGAACGCCGTGGGTCGGCTCGGCGTCAAGCGCGAGCCCGCGCGACGGCGTCGACGAAGTCCTTCGCCGCAGCAGTGATCTTCGTCGTGTCACCCTCCGGGCCGCCGGCCTTGGTGATGGCGCTGCCCACGCCGACGACGGCGACCCCGGCGGCGAACCACTCGGCGACGTTCGCCGTCGTCACTCCTCCGGCAGGCACCATCGGGATCTGGGACAGCGGCGCGAGCATGGCTCTCACGTAGGGGATGCCCCCGGCTTCCGTCGGGAAGATCTTCACCATGTCGGAGCCTGCCTCGGCCGTGTCGAGGACCTCGGTCGGGGTGTACGCGCCGCTGATCGAGACGACCTGGTAGCGGTTCGCGACCCGAATCATGGCCGGGTTGAGGTTCGGGCTGACGAGGAACTTCGCCCCGGCTTGGATGCTCGCCCAGGCCGCGTGCTCGTCCAGCACCGTGCCGGCGCCGAAGACGACGTCGTGGTCGGCGAAGCGTTCGGCGAGGCGCTGGATCACCTGGAGAGCACCGGGGATCGAGAGGGTGATCTCGAGGGCGCGAATGCCGCCCTCGACCGCTGCGGACGCCGCGTCGAACGCCTTCTCGGCGGTGTCGAGGCGAACGATGAGGACATTGCCGGAATCGTGAATGGTCGTGAGGGTCTCGAGTTTCTGGAACATGAGCCCAAGGGATACACCACTTTTCTGCTGATGGCGACCCCGCCACCGGCCCTCGTTGACAACGTCGGCGATCTCGTGTGACCATTTCTGCAATCGATCTCAGCAATCGATCGCACTTTCGAGACGAGGAAGTCACGTGACAAGTCATGACCCGGGCGTTCCGCCCGTTCCGGCGATCCGCCAACCTCTGGCCGCGCACCACGCCGCGGCCGTCGACAAGGCTCGCGTCGCCGTCTTCGGGGCTTCCCACTGGCATGCGCCCCTCTACCGTGAGGCCCTTCTGCGTCGGCACGAAGTCGTCGCCGTGCAGGACGACGCCCCACAGGCTGTCGCGTCTCCCCGTGCCTGGGGCGTGGAAGTCTCGCCAGACGTCGACTCGGTGTTGAGGGACGTCGAGTTCGACGCCGCCTACGTCATGAGCCCCCACGACGAAGTCGCGCGCGTGTGCCTCAAGCTCATCGAACGAGGCATCCCCTTCGTCGTCGAGAAGCCCCTCGGCGTGAATCTCGCCGAGCTTCGTGCGGTCGTCGAGGCCGCCAGGTTCGCGGGGGTGGCGGCGACGGTCGCGCTCGTCCAACGCGACGGCCCGGTCGAGTCGTGGCTCAGGCAGGCGGGGACGATCGCCTACGAACGATTCTCGTTCCATGCGGGTCCGCCGTCGCGGTACTCGTCCAACGGCAGCCCCTGGATGCTCGATCCGATGCGCGCAGGAGGCGGCGCACTGGTGAACCTGGGCCCGCACTTCGTCGACCTCGCCCTGCGGCACCTCGGCCCCGGCGAGGTCACAGCTCTCACTCGTAGCCATGCCCTCCACAGCGAACGCGTCGAGGACCACGCAACGGTCGTCCTCACCGGCACCCGCGGCGGCCAGGCGATCATCGAGGTCGGCTACGTCTTCCCCGACTCGCCTCTCAAGCGCTTCTGCAGCTTCTCGGCCGCCGGCGACCGCGGCTTCGCATCCATCGACACCGACGGGACTGCCCAGTTCACCGATCTCACCGGCCAGACGGTCAGGACCACGCTCGACGTCGACAGCGACCCGCTGTACGAAGTCCTCGTCGACCGTGTCGCCGACACGCTGGCGACCGGCTTCGCGGGCATGCCCACCCTTGACGACCTCGCAGCGGCCATGAAGGTCATCTGGCCTGACCCATCCGAGACGGAGGCCCACGATGACTGAAGTGAGCATCGACGACGTCGCGCGGGTGGCCGGTGTCCACCGCTCGACCGTGTCACGAGCGTTCTCCAACCCCGACGCAGTGCGGGCACAGACCAGGGAGCACGTCCTGCGGGTGGCGGGGGAGCTCGGCTACACCATGAACCCCGTCGCCCAGGCGCTTCGCCGACGTTCCAGCACGCTGGTGCCGCTGATCGTCCCCGACGTCACCAACCCGTTCTACGCAGAGCTCGCCCGGGCGACGGCCGTCGCTGCCGAGAAGCGCGGGTACCGGATGGTGCTGTGCACGACGGAGAACGAGGCCAACTCGACAGCCAGCTACGTCACGGCCATGCAGGCGATGTACTCGCCTTTCGGGATCGTGGCCCCGTCGACTCGCATCGACCTCGAGGCGCTCGAACGGTTCGGCTCCACGAGCAAGGTCGTCGTCCTCGACCGCGTCGAAGACGACCCCTCGGTCCCCACGGTCACCGTCGACGGCAGGCAGGGCATCGAACTCGCCTTCGACCACCTCGCCGGGCTCGGGCACCGTTCCATCGCCTATGCGCCCGGCATCGTCGGCACCTACACCGCGCACGATCGACACCAGGCGTACACCGACCTCGCCGCTGAGCGCGATGTGCGGCCGTCTATCCTCGGAGCCGCAGCGGACCCGGACCACGGCCGCAGCGTCGTCGACCACTGGCTCGCCTCCGACGACCGTCCGACGGCGATCATCGCCAGCAACGACGTCATCGCATTCTCGATCATCTCCGAGCTGGGCGCCCGCGGGCACCGAGTGCCCGACGACGTCTCCGTCATCGGCTTCGACGGCCTCGAGCTCGGCGCCCACATCCACCCCCGCCTCACCAGCATCCGCCAACCCGTCGACGAGCTCGGACGTCTCGCCGTCGAGTTGGGAGAAGGACTCCTTCGCGGTGAGCCGGTCCGACACGAAGTGCTCCCGACCTCCCTCCTCCTCCGCTCCTCGACGACGGGACCCTTCGCATGACCGCCCCCACCGCCTCCACAAGTCCGCTCCCGGGCCTGCGATGGGTCGACCACACCGCATTCACCGTCCCCGACCTCACGGCCGCTGTCGCGTTCTTCACCCAGGTCTTGGGAGCAGAGGAGCTCTACCGCTCGACGCGCGGACCCGACGCGGAGTTCATGCCCCTGCACTTCGGCGTCCCGGACGATGCACGGCTCGAGCTCGCGATGCTGCGACTGCCCCCGAACCTCAACGTCGAGCTGTTCCAGTGGTGGAGTGACGACCGGTCCGCCGTCTTCCCCCGCGCCAGCGACGCCGGCGGCCATCACCTCTGCTTCGTCGTCGACGACGTGGACGACGTGGTCGCCGCCGTCGACGACCACCCCACCGTCGAGATCCTCGGCCACCGAAAGGAAGTCGCGGGCGACAGCCCCTCCGTCGCAGGCAACCGTTGGGTGTACGCCCGCACCGACTGGGGGCTGATCCTCGAGTTCGTCGACCGGTCCCGCGTCGCCGACCCCCCTCACCTGGTCGGCCCTGCCGACTGGACTACCGCCCACACCTTGGAGGACCCCGCATGAAGATCGCCGGCCACACGCTCGGAACACCCGACCAGACCGTCCCGGAAGCGATCCAGCTCTTCCGACGTGCGGGCCTGGACGCCGCCGAGATCATCTACCAGGACGACTACAAGAGCGGCCTGCCGATCAGGGACGAAGCGGCCGCAGCCGAGGCCGCTCGCGTCGCCGACTCGGAGGGCATCGCGATCATCGGCCTCACCCCGTACACGACCGCGATCAACGCCCTCGACGAGTCCGTCCGCATGGCCGCCGTCGACGAGCTCCGATCGGCCATCGACACGGCCCAGCAGGTCGGTGCGACCCGCATCCGCGTCTATGCGGGTTCGTGGCAGCCAGGGCAGGACGCACAGCAGGAGCACTGGGCGCAGCTCGTCCGGTCGTTCCACGACCTGTCCGCACGCGCGGAGGACGCCGGAGTCGTCCTCTGCGCCGAGAACCACTTCGGCACGATGACCCAGACCGCCGCCGACACGGCCCGCCTCGTCCGCGAAGTCGACTCCCGCGCGGTCCGAGTCCTCTACGACCAGGCCAACCTGACCTTCACCCACGACGAGAGCGTCGACGACGCCTTCGCTGTCCAGGGCGATCTCATCGGACACGTCCACGTCAAGGACCTCGTCTTCAAGGACCCGGACGCACCGTTCGTCGCCTCGGAGACGGCCCGCGTGCGCGCCGAGGAGCGTGCTGTCCGGTCTCGCGTCGTCGGTGACGGCTCGCTGGCCTGGTCTCGCATCCTCCGCCGCCTCCGCGAGGTCGGCTACGACGACGTGCTCTCCCTCGAGTACGAATACCGCTGGCATCCTCAGGACCTCGACGCCCCCGAGATCGGCTTCCGTCGCGGCGCCGAGCACCTGAGGTCGCTGCTCCTGGAACTCGACCGCGAGAACAGCCGCGCACGTGCCGAGGTGACCTCGTGAGCGCCCTCAAGATCGGCGTCGTCGGTGCCGGCAACATCGCGAGCATCGCCCAGCTGCCGACCCTCGTCCAGCGGGACGACGTGGAGTTGCGCGCCCTGGTCTCCCGCCGAGACGACCCGAGCGCCGTCCAGCGGCGCTGGGGCTTCCACGAGGTCTACCGCACGGTCGACGAGATGCTCGCCGCCGAGGACCTCGACGCCGTCTTCGTCCTGACACCCCGGTCCGAGCACGTGGCCGCCGTCGAGAGCGCCCTCCGTGCTGGTGTCGACGTGTTCTGCGAGAAGCCACTCGCGACATCCACCTCCGACGCCGTGAGCCTCGCCGAGCTCGCCGACGAGAACGAGCTCGTCCTGATGGTCGGGCTGAACCGACGCTTCGCACCGGTGTACGTCGCCGCCCGGGAAGCCTTCGGCGAGTCCGGGGCATCGTTCTGCATCGCGCAGAAGAACCGAGCCGGCTCCGAGTACAGGGCGACGTTCGAGAACGCCATCCACATGGTCGACCTCCTCCGCTGGTTCTGCGGGGGAGAGGTGGTCTCCGTCTCGAGCGCCGCTGCCGGGTCCGACCCGTGGGAGGAGGACGGCACCGCAGCCCTCGTCCGCTTCTCGACCGGCAACACCGGGCTCCTCGTTGCCGCCCGCGCCGCCGGGGCCTGGGGAGAGAAGCTCGACGCGTACGGCCAGATGCAGTCCACCGAGGTCGTCGCCCCCGACTCCGTCGCCGTCACGAAGGACGGTGTCCGCACCGTCCGATCGATGAGCCCCGAGGCGTTCGGCTGGGCGACCGCGACCGAGACCTTCGGCTTCGCCGAGGCAGTCCGCCATTTCCTCGACCGGGTGCGCGACCGGCAGCAGCCCCTCACCTCCGGGTGGGAGGCGGCCAAGACCCAGCAGCTGCTGGACCAGATCCTCGAGGCCGCGGGCCTCCCGACCGAAGAACAGGAAGGCCGCACATGGGCCAGCAAGGCGAAGCAGTGACGACCGCCGACGACCAGCAGCAGGTCGCCCTGGTGACGGGTTCCAGCGGCGGCATCGGTGCCGCCGTGGTCGAGTCGCTCCGAGCGCGGGGCGATCTCGTGATCGGCGCCGATCAGGCACCTCTCGACGGCCAAGAGATCGATGGGTTCCACGCCCTCGACGTCACAGACGAGCAGGGGACCGCGGACGTCGTCCGACAGGTCGTCCAGCAGCACGGGCGCATCGACGTCCTCGTGCACGCCGCCGGCGTCCTCGGCGGAACCCCCGACCCCCTCGTGACGTCCACCGAGGAATTCGAGCGCATCATGCGCATCAACGCCTCCGGCACCTTCACCATCACCCGCGAGGTCGCCAACACCATGCGCGCGGCAGGCACGAAGGGCTCGATCCTCCTGCTCTCCTCGGTGGCAGCGAAGGAGGCGCGGGTCGACTACCTGCCCTACAACGCCAGCAAGATCGCGGTGCTCCACATCATGTGGTCGATGGCGAAGATCCTCGGACCCGACGGCATCTCCGTCAACGCCGTCAACCCGGGCCCCGTCAACACGCCGCTCTGGAGCCAGCTCGCCGACCAGTCGGGCTCGGCACAGGCCGCTCGCGACGCCCGAGCGGCACAACTGCCCATGCGGCGCTTCGCCGAGCCGCACGAGGTCTCGAGCGCGATCGCGTTCCTCACGGACCCTGCGAACCGCTACATCAGCGGTGTCTCCCTCGACGTGGCCGGTGGAGCGCATCTCGGCATGGGGTCCTGACACCCGGCTCTGCGACCCAGACCCTTCTCCAGTCGGCGTCCCGGTGCAGGACCAGCGACCTGCGCACCCAGCCACCAACCGAAAGGATGATCGCCTTGATCATCAACACGTTCTCCTACCTCTGGACGGCCCCGGCGATCGATGCCATCGGCACGCTCGTCGACGACGGATACGACACCTTCGAGGTGCCGATCAGTTCGCCACACTGCTGGCCTGACGACATGACGCAGTCCGAGATCGCGGCTCAGAGCCGGCGGCTCTCAGATCTCGGCGCGCGCATCCGGTCGCTCAACGCCGGGGGATACGACATCAACCTGGCCAGCCCCGGGGCGAGCATGCGCCGCAAGAGCATCGAGCACATCAGGTCGGTCATGGACCTCGCCGAGGCGTGGAACGTCCGAGACGTCGTCATCTCGCCCGGCACGAGGAGGCCCATGATCTCGCCGCCGCTGGAGGACGTCCACGGGTGGATGCACGACAGCATCGAGACCCTGCTCCCGATGGCAGAGCAGACCGGCACCCGCCTCCTCTTCGAGAACACCCCCTACTGCTTCGCTCCCACGATCGACGACCTCGCGGGGCTCGTCGACACGATCTCGAACGACTCCCTGAAGATCGTCTACGACGTCGCCAACGCCGCCTACATCGAGGAAGACCCGGTCGCGAGCCTGCTCGCGCACCACGAGTCGATCGCACTCATGCACATCTCGGACACGGGAACGGACACGTGGGGCCACGACCCCATCGGCACCGGCGTCATCGACTGGCGAGGCCTCGGAGAGGCCGTCGACACGACGATCGGCGTCGACGCCGTCGTCCTCGAGATCATCCGACCCGAGAACACCCTGCACGAGTTCAGCACGGCGATGGACGCCCTCCGTGTCGAGGGCTGGATCGTGCCCGACCGGCCCACGCGGTAGACACGCCACCGTCCACCCCACCAACGCAAGAGGGACGACAGCCCCTCACGAAAACAAGGAGAACACGATGAGAGCACTGGTCACCGGCGGAAGCAGCGGCATCGGAGCCTCGGCGAGCGTCCGGCTCGCGGAGGCGGCACTCGCCCGAGGTGAGCAAGCGATGATCGCCGTCTGCGGATTCGACCGAAACCCGCGCCAGGAAGAAGTCGTTCGCTCCATCGAGTCGATGGGCGGGACAGCCCTCGCTCTCGTCGGCGATCTGGCCGACCCTGCCGTTCCCGAGCAGCTCGTCAGCGCCGCCGTCGCGGAGTTCGGCGGACTCGACGCCCTTGTCGCCAACGCGGGCGTCGCGGACCCCGGCCAGCTGAAGGACGTCTCCCTCGAGGCATGGGACAGCCTGTTCTCCGTCAACCTCCGAGGTCCCTGGCTCCTGGCCAAGGCGAGCTGGAGCCATCTCAAGCAGAGCAACGGGGCCGCCTGCTTCACGTCATCCATGTCCGG
The DNA here is from genome assembly GCF_040547465.1 of Frigoribacterium sp. PvP054. Taxonomy (NCBI): domain Bacteria; kingdom Bacillati; phylum Actinomycetota; class Actinomycetes; order Micrococcales; family Microbacteriaceae; genus Frigoribacterium; species Frigoribacterium sp. PvP054. The sequence goes on along the minus strand of NZ_JBEPPU010000009.1, from coordinate 19,290 downwards.
CCAGCTCCCGCACGCGGGCTCAGGCGCCTACAGCCCGACGAAGGCTGCGCTGACCCTCCTCGCACAGACGCTCGCCCTCGAGTGGGCACCTGATGGCATCCGCGTCAACGTGGTGTCGCCCGGCATGACCCGGACGAGCATGACCGAGAAGATGTACCTCGATCCGCAGATCAAGAGCGCACGCGAGAAGATCATCCCGCTCGGCCGGATCGGCGACCCGGTGGACATCGCCAACGTCATCGAGTTCCTCGTCAGCCCCCTCTCGGGCTACGTGACCGGACAAGATGTGTGCGTCGATGGCGGCTACACCAAGTCGATCCTCAGCCACATCCCGGGCCGCCCCAGTTCGAAGTCCTGAGGAGTCCGGCAGAGATGCCCCTGGGGCCGGAGGCAGCTCGCTCGTGAGCCAGGCTCTGTCCGTCTGCGAGGAGGATCGACCCGCGTGCCGTCGGACCGTCGGGTGGGGTGCCCCCGGTGGCTCGTCGATTCGCCGGCCACGGGGTCAGGTCGGCCGGACGAGCCGTGGTCCGTGGCCGGGGGCGACCGAGCTCTGCAGGACCAGGGCCGCCGCGCCGATCGCCGCCGAGTCCCTCGGGTTCGTCGCCAGCTCGACCCGGACGTCATGCGACTGCCGGGCGAAGGCGCTCTCGGCCAGCCGATCACGGACGGCGCGGGCGTACACCGAACCGGCCACCGCGATGCTCGGGCCGCAGAGCACGAGTCGGTCGACGTCGAGCACGTTGACGAACGAGACCACAGCGGCGGCGAGGTAGCGGGCGGACGTCGCGATCAGCTCTGCGGCGACCGCGTGGCCGCCCACCGCGGCACGGGCCAGGCGGTCGAAGTCCTGGGCCACGGTGTGCTCCTCGAAGGCGAGTCCGAGGCCGGTCAGGAATCCCGACCGTTCACGGGCCCGGTGCAGGACGGCGGCCGGTGCCGCGTACCGTTCCGCACAGCCGCGGTTCCCGCAGAAGCACGGCTCGCCGTCGAGGTCGACGGACAGGTGCCCCAGCTCGCCGGCGTTCGAGCTCGCGCCGCGGTACAGGGCCCCGTCGATGATGATGCCCGCACCGAGGCCCGTGCCCATGTAGATGCCGGCGAAGGTCTCGGTGCGGGGGACGCGACGCGTCCAGAACTCGCCCACGGCGGCAGCCGCGGCGTCGTTGTCGATCAGGACGGGGACGTCGAGGCGTTCGGAGAGCCTGTCCCGGAGCGAGAAGCCCTCCCATCGCCTCAGCGTCGGCGAGCGGAGGATGGCGCCGTGGTCCGCCGAGAGCGGGCCGGGCGCGACGACCGCGACTCCGGCGATCGACGCCCGCGAGATGCCGGCGGCGTCCACGAAGGCGTCGAACTGCGCCACCAGCCGGTCGGTGACCTCGTCCGGTGCGTCGAGCGACGCCCCGTCGACGAGTTGACGCGCGACGATGCCTCCGCCGGCCCCTGTGGCGACGAAGGTCATCGACTCGTAGCCGAGCTGGACGCCGACGGCGTAGAGGGCGCCCGGGTTGATCTCGACGAGGGTCCGGGGCTTGCCGCCGCCGGAGGCGACCCGACCGCTCTCGCGGACGATGCCCTCGGCGAGCAACCTGCGGACGATGTTCGAGATGCTCGGCTGGGTGAGGCCGGTCGTCGAGGTCAGCTCGACCCTGCTGATGGGGCCGGACGAACGGATGACGTCGACGACGAGTGCCCTGCTGCCCGGCCCGGACGCGGAGGACTCGGGTCTGGCCACGTCGTCCTCCGTACCTCGGGCGAGCCCTGGTGTGGTGCCGGCCCGCGTCGGTGACACGATAGCGGTCACGAGAGAGCGCACGGCACCGTGATCGGGGCCGAGGAGGACGAGGCGATGCGAGACGCGACCCTGACCGAGAGCGACCGTCCGTCGCGCCTCCCGCGGCCGATCGGCCTGACCCTGGTGCGTCCCAGCGAGATCTACGGGGCCGAGCCGTACTTCCACGAGCTCACCGCCGGCCTCGACCGCGTCGTGCGGCCGCGGGGCCACGCCGTCCTGCTCCGGGTCCTCGCCGACCGGGAGGCCGAGCTCGACCTGTGCCGGCGGTGGTCGACCGAGGGCGTCGTGGACGCCGTCGTGCTCGTCGACCTGAGCGTCGACGACCCGCGGGTGTCCCTGGTCGCCGAGCTCGAGCTCCCCGCGATCTCGGTCTCGTCGCCCGCGATCTCGAGTGGGCTCCCCGCCGTCTGGACGAACGACGACGTCGCCGTCGAGGAGGCGGTGGACGCGTTGGCCCTGCTGGGTCACGTCCGTCTCGCCCACGTCAGCGGACCGCTTCGCCTCGCCCACTCCGTCGCGCGCCGGGACACCTTCGCGTCGGTCTGCGACGATCGCGGGCTGACCGCGGCGACGGTGACGGGCGACTACTCGTTCGAGTCGGGCGAGCGAGCCCTCTCGGCACTCGTCGACGGACGCGGCGCCCCGGACGACCGGACCGTCGAGGGCGCCTCGGGCGTCCCGACCGCGGTGGTCTTCGACAACGACCTCATGGCCCTCGGTGGGCTCGCCGAGGCGCGACGCCGTGGACTCGGCGTGCCCGGCGACCTCTCGATCGTCGCGTGGGACGACTCGGCCCAGTGCCAGCTCTCCGAGCCGCCGCTCTCCGCCCTCAGCCACGACGTCCAGCGGATCGGCGAGATGGTGGGCGAGACGGTGTTGGCCGTGCTCGACGGTCAGAGACCCCCCACGCTCGAGGCGCCGCCCATCGTCTTCGTGCCTCGGGCGACGACCGGCCCGCCCGCCTCCTGACGTCTCGAGAGCGGCGTCACCCCGTCCCTCGCGCCCTCCTCCACAATTACATCGTGCATAAATTAATAATCAAAGTCTTGACAGGGCGTGACGCCGCGGGCGAAGCTGGGGCACCCGACCAGCTCGCACCCGCCGAGACCTGCCGGACAGAACGGCCGAGGCACCTCGCCGGCACCCACGAACGAAGGAGTTCGCACGCATGAAGAAGACAGCACTCATGGGCATGGCGATGGTCTCGCTCACCGCGATCGGCCTCAGCGGCTGCTCGTCGGCGTCCAACGACGACGGCGCCCCCTCAGGTGAGATCACGGTGCTCACCAACCGCACCGACCTCGTCGACACGACGTTCGCCGACTACGCGAAGGCGTTCGAGGAGAAGTACCCGGGCACAAGCGTGAAGTTCGAGGCGCTGACCGACTACGAGGGCGACGTCAAGATCCGCCTGAACTCGAAGGACTACGGCGACGCGCTGCTCATCCCCAGCTCGAACGTCACGAAGGACCAGTACGCGAGCTTCTTCGAGCCACTCGGCACGGTCGACGAGATGGGCGAGAAGTACCGTTTCGTCGACGCAGGCGCCTACGACGGCGAGGTCTACGGCATCTCGACCTTCGGCTCGGCCATGGGCATGGTCGTCAACGAGAAGGTCTGGGCCGACGCCGGCGTCACCGAGGCCCCGACCACGCAGGAGGAGTACCTCACCGACCTGCAGGCCATCCGCGACCGGACCGACGCCGACCCGTACTACACGAACTACGCCGACGGCTGGCCGCTGGCGACCATCGAGGGCAACCTCGGCGCCACCCAGGGCCCGGACGTCCGCATGGAGATGGCCGAGGACGACGCCCCCTGGACCGAGGGCACCGACCAGTACAAGATCGACGACCTGCTCTTCCAGACCGTCGAGGCCGGCCTCAGCGAGGCCGACCCGACCACGACCAACTGGGAGGAGTCCAAGAACCTCCTCGCCCAGGGCAAGATCGGCTCGATGGTCCTCGGCTCGTGGGCCGTCAGCCAGATGCAGGACGCCGCCGAGGCCGCCGGTGCCTCTCGTGACGACATCGGCTTCTGGCCGATGCCCTGGCAGGTCGACGGCCGGTTCACCTCGGTGACGGCCAGCGACAAGGTCCTCGGCGTCAGCAAGAACAGCGACAACAAGGCGACCGCGAAGGCCTGGGTCGACTGGTTCACGAACGAGTCCGGCTACGCCGAGAGCCAGGGAGCCATCAGCCCCGTCAAGAGCGACCCCGAGCCCGACACCCTCTCGGACTTCAGCGCCCTCGACGTCCAGTACGTCGAACTGGCCCCGGACCCGGTCGGCAAGGAGGCGCTGCTCACCGACATCGCCAACGAGGCGGAGATCGACATCTTCGGCAACACCTACCGTCAGAAGCTGATCGACACCGCCCGCGGCGCCGCCGACGGCGACGAGGACTCGTTCTTCTCCGACCTCAACGACCGCTGGGCCGCAGCGCAGGAGAAGGTCTCCGAATGACCCAGCTCGCCTCGCCCCCCGAGGTCGCGGCGACCGTCACCGACGGCGGCCGGCGCCGGGGCACCCGCCCCGGCCCCGGCCCGGCCGGGCGGGTGGGCCGTCGCGGCCTGCGCGTCACCCCGTGGCTCTTCCTCGTCGTGCCGCTGGCGTTCCTGATCGTCCTGACCTACGTCCCCGTCGCGAACCTGCTCTGGTACAGCGTCACCGACTGGGACGGCCTGTCGCCGGTCAAGGAGTTCGTCGGCCCCGACAACTTCGTCGAGATCTTCACCCGGCCCGAGATCTTCCAGGTCTTCTTCGTCAGCCTCTTCTACCTGGCCGGTGCCGTCGCCCAACTCGTCCTGGCCCTGTACTTCGCGACCCTCCTCAGCTTCAAGACCCGCTTCTCGAACCTGTTCAAGGGGATCATCTTCTTCCCCTACCTCATCAACGGGGTCGCGATCGGGCTCGTCTTCCTCTACTTCTTCCGCCCCGGCGGCACCCTCGACGCCCTCGCCGCCCTGGTCGGGGTCGAGGACACCCCGCAGTGGCTCGGCGACCCCGGCGTCGTCAACACCTCGCTGGCCGCCACGAGCGTCTGGCGCTACATGGGCCTGAACTTCGTGCTCTTCCTGGGCGCCATCCAGTCGGTCCCGTCCGAGCAGTACGAGGCCGCCGACCTCGACGGCGCGACGTCGTGGCACAAGTTCCTCTACATCATCGTGCCCAGCATCCGACGCATCCTCGGCCTGTCGTTCATCCTCGCGATCGCGGGTGCCCTCTCGGCGTTCGAGATGCCGTACATCATGACCGGGGGCGCCAACGGGTCCGAGACGTTCGTCATCCAGACCGTCGACACCGCGTTCCGCTTCTCGAAGGTGGGCCTCGCCTCCGCCATGGCCGTGGTCCTGCTCGTCATCGTGCTCGTCATCACGGCGGTGCAGCGGCTGCTGTTCCCCGACGAGAAGAAGGAGGACGCCTCGTGACCACCACCGCGTCGCCGAACCGCTCGCGCGCCCTCGCCCGCACCGGGACGACCGTCAAGTACGTCAGCCTCGTGCTCGCGTGCCTCGCGGCCCTCGTCCCGCTCGTCACCATCGTCATGCTCGCGTTCAAGACGGACGAGGAGTACCGGACCACGACCCCGCTCGCCCCGCCCGGCAACTGGCTGAACCTCGACAACTTCGTCACCGCCTTCACCCAGGGCGGCATGCTGATGGGCTTCGTCAACACGGGGATCATCCTCGTCGTGTCGGTCGTCGGGACGATCCTGATCGGCACGATGGCCGCCTACGCCATCGACCGGTTCCGCTTCCGCGGCCGGAAGCTCGTGCTCGGGGGCTTCCTGCTCGCGACCCTCGTGCCGTCGGTCACGACGCAGGTCGCGACCTTCCAGGTGATCAGCGCCCTCGACCTCTTCAACACGCGGGGCGCGGCGATCCTCATCTTCATGGGGACCGACATCGTCGCGATCTACATCTTCCTGCAGTTCATGCAGTCGATCCCCGTCTCGCTCGACGAGGCGGCGATGCTCGACGGCGCGAGCCGCTTCACCGTCTACTGGCGGATCGTCCTGCCGCTGCTCAAGCCGGCCATCGCGACGGTGGTCATCATCAAGGGCATCGCGGTCTACAACGAGTTCTACATCCCCTTCCTCTACATGCCCTCGCAGGACCTCGGCGTCATCTCGACCTCCCTGTTCCGCTTCATGGGCCCCTTCGGCGCGCAGTGGGAGGTCATCGCCGCGGGCACGCTGCTCGTGATCGTCCCCACCCTCGTCGCGTTCCTCTTCCTCCAGCGATACATCTACAACGGCCTCACGGCAGGAGCCACCAAGTGACCACCACCCTCCCCACCACCTCGACCGAGACCCGCCGACCGCTGCACGACGGCTGGTCCGTCCGCTCGACCCGCGGCCCGGTGCCCGATGAGATCGCCGCGGCGTCCGTCCCCGCGACGGTGCCCGGCCTCGTCCACACCGACCTCCTCGCCGCCGGCCTCATCCCCGACCCCTACCTCGACCGCAACGAGCAGAAGGTCACCTGGATCGGCGAGAGCGACTGGGAGTACCGCACCACGTTCTCGTGGAGCCCCGACGGCCACGACCGCCACGACCTCGTGTTCGAGGGCCTCGACACCGTCGCCACGGTCTCCCTCAACGGCACCGAGCTGGCACGCACCGTCAACCAGCACCGCACGTACCGCCTCCCCGCCGACGGGGTGCTCGTCGACGGCGACAACGACCTCGTCGTCCACTTCGCCTCTCCCGTCGCCCACGCCGACCAGGCCAGCCTCGACATCGGCTACCGGCCACACACCTACTCCCACCCCTTCAACGCCATCCGCAAGGCGGCCTGCAACTTCGGCTGGGACTGGGGCCTCGACGCCGCCTCCTCGGGCATCCACAAGCCCGTCACCCTGCACTCCTGGTCGGGCGCCCGCGTCGAGAGCGTGCGCCCCGTCGTGACGACCGACGGAGGCGCGGGCCACGTCCGCGCGCACGTCACGATCGAGCGGGCGGCCGGGTCCGACGCCGCGCTGACGGTCTCCGGCTCCGTGACGAGCCCCGAGGGCGTCGAGACCGCCACGGCCACGGTCGACGTCATCCCAGGGGCGACCGAGGCCGTCGTCGAGCTCGACGTCGTCGACGTCGCCCTCTGGTGGCCCCGCGGCCACGGCGACGCCGTCCTCCACGACCTCGCCGTCGACCTCGTCGTCGACGACCGGCCCGCCGCCGCCTGGTCGACCCGGATCGGCTTCCGCACGATCGTCGTCGAGCTCGAGCCCGACTCCGAGGGCACGAGCTTCCGCGTCGTCGTCAACGGCCAGCCGGTGTGGACCAGGGGCGCGAACTGGATCCCCGACGACGCCTTCGTCACCCGCGTCACCCGCGACCGCGTCGCCGCCCGCCTCGACCAGGCCGAGTTCGCGAACATGAACCTGCTGCGCGTCTGGGGCGGCGGCTACTACGAGTCCGACGACTTCTACGAGCTGTGCGACGAACGCGGCATCATGACCTGGCAGGACTTCCTCTTCGCCTGCGCCTCCTACGCCGAGGAGGAGCCGCTCCGCGGCGAGGTCGAGGCCGAGGTCCGCGACAACGTGACGCGCCTCATGTCCCACCCGAGCCTCGTGCTCTGGAACGGCAACAACGAGAACATCTGGGGCTTCGAGGAGTGGGGCTGGGAGAAGCGCCTCCAGGGTCGCACCTGGGGGCTCGGCTACTACCTCGACCTGCTGCCGCGCCTCGTCGCCGAACTCGACCCCGAGCGGTCCTACACGCCCGGCAGCCCCTGGTCGGGCGACCCCGACCGACCGGCGAACGAGATCGAGCACGGCTCGGTGCACCTCTGGGAGCTGTGGAACCGCGTCGACTACCCGCACTACCGCGACACCGTGCCCCGCTTCGTCGCCGAGTTCGGCTGGCAGGGCCCCGCGACCTGGTCCACCATCCGGCAGTCGATCTCGGACTCGCCCCTGACGCCCGAGTCGCCCGGCATGATCTGGCACCAGAAGGCGACCGACGGCAACGACAAGCTGACCGACGGCCTCGTCGCGCACCTCCCGCTGCCCGACGACACCGAGGACTGGCACTGGGCGATGTCGCTGAACCAGGCCCACGCCGTCGCGTTCGCGATCGAGCACTGGCGGTCGTGGAGCCCCACCACGATGGGGTCGATCGTCTGGCAGCTCAACGACTGCTGGCCCGTCACCTCGTGGGCCGCCGTCGACGGCCACGGACGCGCCAAGCCGCTGCTGTACGCCCTCAAGCACGTCTACGCCGACCGCCTCGTCACGATCCAGCCGCGCGGCGACGACCTCGTCGCCGCCGTCTCGAACGACTCGCCCGAGCCGTGGGAGGCGCAGGTCGACCTGCAGAGGCTCTCCTACGAGGGCGAGGTGCTCGCCTCCGCGACGGTCGACCTGACCCTCGACGCCCGCACCACCACCACGGTCGCGATCCCCGCCGAGATCGCCGCCTTCGGCGATCCGGCCCGCGAGCTGGTCGTCGCCACGGTCGGTCCCGAGCGGGGGCTGTGGTTCCCGGTCGAACAGCGCGACTCGGCCCTGACCGCCGCCGAGCTGACGACGACCGTCACCGCGGTCGACGGAGGCTACGACGTCGTGGTGACCAGCGCCTCCCTGGCTCGCGACGTGACGCTGCTCGTCGACAAGGTCGACGTGCACGCCGTCGTCGACGACATGATGGTCACCCTGCTGCCCGGGGAGTCCGTCACGTTCCGCGTGACGAGCGACGCCGACCTCACCCCCGACCAGCTGACCTCGACGAGCGTGCTGCGCACGTCGAACCAGCTCGTCGTCGACTGGGCCTGACGATGTCGGGGCTCGCCCTGGCCGTCGACCTGGGCGGCACCAAGGTGGAGGCCGCCCTCGTCGACGAGGGCGGCCGGATCGCCGGGGGCAGTCGGGTGCGCGCCGCCACGGGCCCGGCGGCCTCGCGGGCCGATCTGCGGGACGCCGTCGGCACCGTCGTCGACGGCGCCCTGGCCGCCCTCCCCGCCGGCGGCGAGCTGGTGGGGGCCGGCATCGGCTCGGCCGGGCCCGTCGACCTCGTCGCGGGCACGGTGAGCCCGAAGAACCTGCCCGTGCTCGCCGGGTTCGACCTGCTCCGGGAAGTCGAGGGCCGCCTCCCGGCCCTGCCGGTCCGGCTGCGCCTGGACGGCACCTGCATCGCCCTCGCCGAGCACTGGCGCGGAGCGACCGCCGGGCTCGCGAACTCGATGTCGATGGTGGTCTCGACCGGGGTCGGCGGTGGGCTGATCGTCGGCGGCGCCCTGGTGTCGGGCAGGACGGGGAACGCCGGGCACATCGGGCAGATCCACGTCGCGGGCTTCGGAGGGGAAGCAGGCGACGCCGACTCGACGACGCTCGAGGCCGTCGCGTCCGGGACGAGCGCGGTCCGCTGGGCCCGGAGCCACGGCTGGGCCGGGACCTCGGGCGAGGACCTCGCCCGGTCGTGCGCCGCCGGTGAGCCGACCGCCCTGGCCGCCGTCCACCGGTCCGCCGCCGCCGTCGGCCAGGCGATCGCCGGCACGACCACGCTGCTCGACCTGGACGCCGTCGCCGTCGGCGGCGGCTTCGCGGGGGTCGTGCCCGACTACGTCGACCTGGTGCGCCAGGCGGCCCGTCGGGCCACCGTGCTCGCCTACGCCGCCGAGGTGCTCGTCGTCCCGGCCGCCCTCGGATCCGCCGCTCCCCTGCTGGGAGCCGCCGCACTCGTCCACCGCCCCGACATGGTCGACCCGAACCGGGTCGACACACGGCGGCTGGTCAGCACCACCTGACACCGGGCGGCCCGACCGGGCCGCCCTGGTCACCGCACAGCCGAAGGAGCCTGAGCACCGATGACGACACCGACCGCCACCAGCCACCCCGACCACCCCCGCCACGACCATCCGTCCCGCACGACCTCGAGACCGACACGGAGGCGGTCGATCCGAGTGTGCGCCGTGGTCGCCACGGGCGTCCTGCTCGGCTCGCTCGCACCCCTGACGCCACACCAGGCGGAGGCCGCGTCCGCCGCGCCGCGCGCCGAGTGGACGACCCGGAACACCGAGTTCGTCACCCGGGACGCGTCACGCCTCCGGCTCGGGGGAGAGACCTTCCGGGCCAGCGGGGCCAACGTCTACTGGCTCGGCCTCGACGAGAACGTCGGCGGGGTCGACCACCCCACCTTCTTCCGCATCAAGGACACCCTCGACTCGGCCCACCGTGCCGGCATCACCGTCGTCCGCTCGCACATGGGCACCTCGACCGGCCAGGACGACGCGAACACGCTCGCGCTGATGCCGAGCCTGGGCGAGTACGACGACGACGCCTTCGCCACGATCGACTTCGCCGTCGCGTACGCCGGATCGCTCGGCATCCGGCTGGTCCTGCCGCTCACCGACGAGTGGGAGTACTACCACGGAGGCCACCGCGACTTCACGACGCCCCTGGGCCTCGAGTCCGCCGACTTCTACACGGACCCGCGGGCGATCGCCGCGTACCAGGACTACGTCGACCACGTCGTCGGGCGCACCAACGCGTTGACGGGCGTGCCCTACGCCGAGGACCCGACCATCATGGCCTGGGAACTCGGCAACGAACTCGAGGGCATGACCCTGCCGTGGATCGACGAGCAGGTCGCCCACATCAAGCGGCAGGCCCCGTCGCAGCTCGTGGCCGCCGGCCGACGGTTCGACGTCGACCCCGACACCCTCGCCTCGACGGCGCTCGACATCGTCGACGTCCACTACTACCCGCCGACGGCCGCCCGCGTCTCGGCGGACGCCGCGACCGTCACCGCCGCCGGGAAGGTCTACATCGCCGGCGAGTACGCCTCGACGGCGGCGACGCCCGCGCTCCTGGGCCCGATCGCCCAGGACCCGGCCGTCTCCGGGATGTTCGCCTGGTCGCTGTTCGGCCACGACGACCGCGCCGGCCTCGTGCCCCACGACGACGGCTTCACCTTCCACCTGCCCGGCGGGACGCCGTCCGAGGAGTCCCGGGCCGAGGCGATCCGCCAGTACGCCCGCGACATCGGCGTCGTGCTGCCCGCCCTGCCTCTCGAGGCTCCGCTCGTGACGAGCGTGCAGCGAGCCCAGGGCATCTCGACGATCACCTGGCGGGGGACCGCCGGCGCCACGGGCTACGTCGTCGAGCGACGGGTCGCCGACCAGCCGTGGGCGACCGTCACCGAGGAGGCGCTGGGCGCGTCGGCCGGGACCGTCACCGACGTCGGGTCCCCGGCCGGCGCCTCCTACCGGGTCCGGGCACTCGACGGCGCGGGGACGACCGGGCCCGCGTCCGACGTCGTCCGCCCGGACGGCGGCGACGTGCTCGTCGACCCCGTCCAGGACTGGCGCCTCTCGTCCGCGCACGACGGCGTGACGGTCGCGGCCGACCCCGACGGAGGGTCCGTCGTCGCGACGGACGGCACGTCCGGTTCGGTGGCCTGGCAGCGTGCCGGGCTCACACGGGCCGAGTTCCGGGTCGACGAGCCGGCCACCGCCCGCGTCGAGACGAGCGCGGACGGCAGCACCTGGGTGCCCGCCGCGACGGTCGTCTCCGACGAGGGCTCGGTCGTGGCCGACGGCCTCGCCGGTGACCACGTCCGGGTCGTGCTGACCGGTGACGCGCACCTCACGCGGGCCACGCTGCGGTCCGCGGCCGTCGACCCCACCACGTCGCCCGGGGCGTTCTCTCTCCAGGCGCCCCTCGACGGGACGACGGGCACCACCTCGACGCCGGACTTCACGTGGACGGCCGCGACCGACGCCGCCTACTACCGCTTCGCGCTCACGGACCCCGAGGGCACGGTCGTGGCCTCGGCCGACGGTCTGACCGGCACGTCGCACCGACCCGACGTCACCCTCGTGCCCGGCACGACCTACCGCTGGTCGGTCGAGGCCGTGAACGGCGTCGGCACCACGACGTCCGTGCCCACGACGGCGGCCTTCGCCACGCGTCCCCTGCCGACGGAGGCGCTCGTCGTGGAGGACTTCGAGGAGTACGCCGACGACGCGGCCCTCGCCGGCACCTACGTGCGCAACACCGGTGGCGGAGCCGTCACGCCCACCCTCGGCGAGAACCCGTCCACGGGCTCGCAGGCGGGCCGGTTCGCCTACGACCTCGCCGGCCCCGGCTACGCGGGCGTCGTCCGCACCCTCGCCGAGCCGCAGGACTGGTGGGGCTACACCGGCCTCTCGCTGTCGGTGCGCGCCCCGGCCGGTGACGACGTCACCGTGCAGATCGTGGCGGGCGGGTCGTACTTCGAGACCACCCTCGCGGTCGACGGGGAGGGCTGGCAGCAGGTCGACGTGCCCTTCGGCGCGTTCGGACCGCCCGCCTGGGCGGGCGACGCCGTCCTCGACCCGTCGAGCGTGACGCAGCTCGCGTTCTACCTCGGCGGCGACGGCGCGGGCGAGTTGCTCGTGGACGACGTCGTCACGACGGTCGACCCCGCCGCGGTCGTGCCCGTCGATCCGGGCACGCCGGGCACGCCGGGCACGCCCGGCACGCCGGGCGGTGGTGCCGGACCGGCCGCAGGTCCGGGGTCGGGTGCGGGAGGCGCGGTGCCCGTCGGCGGGACCGGCACCGTCCCGGCCTCCGCGACCACCGCCTCCACAGGTCTCGCCTCCACCGGCTCGACCTCGACCACGGCGCTCGCCCTGGCCGCCCTGGCATCGGTCATCGCCGGTGCCGTCGCACTCCGGGCCGCACGACGACGTCGGCTCGCATCGACGACCACCTCGGTGGTCGAGCGAGGAGAAGCATCATGACCGCACGTCCGAAGCGCACCGCCCTCGGGGTCGGCGTCGCGTTCCTCCTGGCGGGGGTCCTCGCCGTGGGTGCCCCCGCGGCGACCCCGGCCGAGGCGTTCAGCCCGACCGGCAAGAGCACGGTGCTGAACTACCTGGCGAGCATCAAGGGCCAGAAGACCATCAGCGGGCAGCACAACAAGGAACCCGCCGGGCAGCCGAGCCAGTACACGCAGCGCGTCAAGGACATCACCGGGGTCTACCCGGCGCTCTGGGGCGGGGACTTCCTCTTCGCCGCCTCCGACGTGGCGAACCGGCAGCGGGTCGTCGACCAGGCGAAGACGGAGTGGAAGAACGGCGCGCTCGTCTCGCTCACCTGGCACGTCTGCCCGCCGACGGTCGGCTCGTCGTGCTCGTGGGACGACGTCAACGCGAACCTGACGGACGCGCAGTGGACGCAGCTCACCACGAACGGGACGGCGTTGAACTCGGCGTGGAAGTCACGGCTCGACGAGGTCGTCCCCTACCTGCAGCAGCTGAAGGACGCGGGCGTGCCCGCCGTCTTCCGCCCGCTGCACGAGATGAACGAGCAGTGGGCCTGGTGGGGTGGACGCTCGGGGTCGGCAGGCTCCGCGAAGCTCTACCAGATCACCCGCGACTACCTCGCTGGTACGAAGGGCATGACGAACCTCATCTGGGCCTGGAACGTGCAGGACAACCCGGCCGGTGGCCTCGCCGGCTACTACCCGGGCAGCTCGTACGTCGACGTCGTCACCCTGGACGCCTGGTACAAGGCGTTCCCGAGTGCAGGCGAGTACCAGACGATGCAGTCCATCGCGGACGGCAAGCCCGTCGCGCTCGCGGAGGTCGGCAAGATGCCCACGTCGGCGCAGCTCGCCGCGCAGCCGAACTGGACGTGGTTCATGCACTGGTCCGAGCAGCTCGAGTCCGCGAACACGCACCAGGCGATCAAGGACACCTACGCGAACCCGCGGGTCCTGCACCAGGGAGACGTCGCGATCCCCTAGGACGGAGCAGGACGGGACGGGCTGGGCGAGGAGGCGGGGTGTCGGCGCGGGCTGCGCCGGCACGAGGTCAGCGGGGCGCGTCGACCAGCCGGGCCGAGACCGCCACCACGACGTCGTCGCCCGACAGGCCGGCCGAGGCGAGGTGCTCGCGCAGCGCGTCGGCCGCCCCCGCCAGCGTCTCGGGCGTCGGGGTGTCCAGCGCGGTCGCCACGTGGGCCGTGACCGAGACCGAGGCCCCCGACCGTTCGATCTCGACGAGGCCGGTCGAGCCCGCGAGGTCGAGTCCGGCGGCGACGACGCGCACGGCGCCCTCGACGACGGGGTGCGCGTCGAACACGTCCACGACCCCGGCGACCCGGCGCAGCACGTCGGTGAGCTCTCGGGACAGCGCGTCGTCACTCATCGGTCGTCCTCTCCGGCCACGAACACGTCGTCGACGAGGACGTCGACGCGCGTGACGGTCAGCCCGGTGTGCCGGGTGAGGGCCTCGGTGATCCGGGCACGCAACTCGTCCGCCACCGCGCCGAGGTCGAGGCCGTAGCGCGCCGCGGCCGTCACCCGGACGGCCACGTCGGCACCGGCGGTCGAGAGGTCGCCCTCGAAGCTCGTCGACCCGAGCACGACCCCCGGCTGGGCATCGCCCGCACGGCGCACGAGCCCCCGCGCGGCAGCCTCGGTGACGCTCAGCCGCACCCCGGCGTCGGGGTGGCTGATCGGGATCTCGCGTCCCCGGACGACCTCGCGCCTGATCGAGTCGAGCAGGCCGTCGATCCAGGCACCGTCGCGGTCGGGCCGGCGGGCGGCCTCGTGCTCGAGGGAGGCGCGGGACAGCTCGCGCACCCGGGCCAGCGACTGCAGGTAGAGGCGGCAGGCGGCCGAGCCCTCGATGGTCGCGTCGCGCGGGGTGCGGCCGGCGTCGAGGTAGTCGCTCAGACGGTCGACGGAGACGCCGTCGACGGTGTCGTCGGGTTCGGGTGGGTCGAGGGAGAGGTGGTCGTCGGTGCTCATCGCCACGCCTCCATCTCGGTGATCAAGAACGTCCGGGCCCGCGCGATCTTGCCGCGGACCGTCGAGACGGGCAGGTCGAGGGCCTCCGCGATGTCGGCGTACGAGTAGTCGGCCGTCTCTCGCAACAGCCAACACCGTCGTTGGTCGAGCGGCAGCTTGTCGAGGGCGGCCCACATGGCGTCGAGCTGCAGTCGGGCCTCGACCACGCGCTCGGGTGTCTCGTGCCGGGGAGCCGACACCTCGAGCCGGTCGACGTCGTCGTGGTCCCGCCGGACCCGCAACCGGTCGACGGCCTTGTTGCTCACGATGCGCATCAACCAGTTGCGCACCCTTGACGGGTCGTCGAGGTCGGCCAGGCGCCTCCACGCCGTCAGGAACGCGTCCTGGACGACGTCGTCCGACTCTAGCTCCGAGCCCAGGAGGCGCGCTGCGTAGACCCGCATCAGCGGTCCGTGCCGCCGGGCGATGACCTCGTACGCGTGGACGTCGCCGTCGCGGGCCCGGACCGCCAGGGTCGCGTCGGCCGCGGCGAGCAAGGGATCGGCGGGGCGGGGGTCGTCGGCCGGGGGGTCGGCGGGGCGGGGGTCGTCGGTGGAGATGACGACCTCCTCGGATCGGATCGACGGTGTGCCGGGACGCGTTCGTCCCTGGGTAAGTGACTACCACCCCGCGGCGGGGTCGGGGGACGTGATGGCCGATTAGTGAGTGCCGCCGGATCGTTCCCTGAAAGCTGGCTGACCCACCATGACATGCGGTGCGGCCGATGCGTCTGAATGATGTGTCCCGCTTCACGGGCACGCAGACACCGGTCGGGCTCACCCCCGGCCCCAGCGCAAGGAGAAACCATGAGCAACGTGACCCCCGCCACCAGCACCAGCACCGCTGCCGCCAAGAACACGCAGCACGACGCGGCCGGCAAGAACACCATCGCCGAGGGCGTCGTCTCGAAGGTGGCCGGCATCGCCGCGCGCGAGGTGCGTGGCGTGCACGACCTGGGCAACGGTGCCGCTCGTGCCATCGGCGCGATCCGCAACGTGATCAACCAGCAGGACCGCGGCCAGGGCGTCTCGGTCGAGGTCGGCGAGAAGCAGGTCGCCGCCGACATCGTCATCGTCGCCGAGTACCCCGTCGAGCTCCAGAAGGTCGCGGACGACGTCCGCGCGTCGGTCACCGAGGCCATCTCGCAGGTCGTCGGCATGGAGGTCACCGAGGTCAACGTCACGATCTCGGACGTCTACATCCCCTCCGAGGACGACAACAAGGACGACGCCGACGACAGCCGCGTCAAGTGACCGCCACGACCACCGGCATGCTGGTCGGCGCCGTCCTGGCGCTGACCGCCCTGGCCTTCGGATTCTGGGCCTTCGTGTTCGTCGCGATCGCCATGGCGATCGGTTTCGGCGTGGGACGCGTCGTCGAGGGCAAGCTCGACATCCGCGGCCTCGCCGACGCTCTCCGCGGGCGGCGGTCGTCGTGACCGCGGCGGTGACGGCCGACCAGGCCCTCCACGGCCGGAACAAGATCACGTCACGTGCCGTGCGTCGGGTCGTCTCGGCCGTCACCGCGGAGGCCCTCGAGGTCTCCGCGTCGAAGGTGTCGGTCGAGCTGGCCGACCACGACGGCGCACTCAGCGTGATCGCCAGGACGCCCATCCGCGTCTCGCCCCTCGGGGTGACCGAGCGTCGCTCGGGCACCCTGCTGGACCGTCTCACGACGGCCCAGACCACCATCCGTGAACGCGTCCTGCAGCTGACCGGGTCGAGCATCGACAAGGTCGACCTGCAGATCACGAGCGCCGACGTCCGAGAGAGGAAACGCGTCGCATGAGCACCGCATCGCTGTACAAGCGCATCGTGCGCCGCGAGACGCACTCGTCGCGAGCCGGCATCGCCATCACGCTCGCCGTGCTGCTGATCGTCGTGTTCGCCTGGATCGGCACCGAGTCGGTCCTCGAGGCCGTGGGCCAGGCACCCCTGCTGCTCGCACCGACCGACCTGGTCGCTGCGACGCTGGACGCCGCCAGCGCCCCCGTCGGCGCGTTGACCGCCGTCGCGGTCGTCGTCGCGTTGATCGGGCTCGTCCTGATCGTCGTCTCGCTCGCCCCCGGTCGCCGGGGTCGTCGCGGCGCGAAGGCCGACCGCACCGTGGCCGTGGTCGACGACCGGGTCATCGCCCGTTCGCTGGCCCGCACCGCGAGCTACGCCGGTGACGTCGACCCCTCGCAGGTCAGCGTCAGCGTCGGAAAGCGCAGCGCCCTCATCGAGGTGACCCGCACCTCCGGTCGTCAGACCGACGTGCGCAGCATCGACGAGGCCGTCCGCGACGAGCTCGACGCCTACGACTTCAGCCCGGCCCTGCGTCACAAGGTCAAGCTGTCCGAGAAAGGAACGGTCGGA
The DNA here is from genome assembly GCF_040547465.1 of Frigoribacterium sp. PvP054. Lineage (NCBI taxonomy): Bacteria > Bacillati > Actinomycetota > Actinomycetes > Micrococcales > Microbacteriaceae > Frigoribacterium > Frigoribacterium sp. PvP054. Next base: position 2,359 of record NZ_JBEPPU010000009.1, on the reverse strand, counting down.
GCATGAACAGCACCAACCGCGCTCTGAACCGCATCGTCGTCTTCGTCATCGGCCTCGTGCTGCTGCTCGCCGGTGGAGCGGTCGCCGTCGGTGCCCTCCTGCCCGACGTCCAGCAGACGGTCTCACAGGGTGCCTCCGACGCCAAGGGCCCCACCACGGACGCCCTCGACCAGCAGCCCTGGATACTCTGGGTCGTCGCGGTCGCCTGCCTCGTGCTGATCGTCCTGCTGGCCTGGTTCGCCCTGCGTCAGGGGCACGGCCAGACCGGCACGCTGCTCACCGTCGACGAGGGATCGCGAGGTGACCAGACCACCGGTGGTCGTCTGGTCATCGACGCCAAGGTCGCCGAACAGGTCCTCGAGGAGGCGCTGGCCGACACCCCGGGCATCGTCTCGGTGGACGTCACCGCCTTCCGCGTCAAGCGCGAGTCGGTCCTGCGGGTGACCGCGAACGCCCGCCGTGGCGTCTCGCCGACCGACATCCGTCGCAGCATCGACCAGGCCGTCGCCCACTGGGACGGACTGCTCGGCACCGAGACCCCCGTCGTGATCCAGATCAACGGCGGCCTCCGCAGCCAGATGTCGTCCGCGACCCGGCTCGACTGACGACCGTCGACACACCGCGCGGACGGCCCTCGATCGAGGACGGGGGCCGTCCGTCGCTCCACCCCACGCACCACGATGAAAGGCCGGTCTCATGAGCGAGTCCACCCACCACGTCACCCCCATCGACATCGACGCCGCGGCGTCCACCCGGGCCACCTCGCCCGAAGAGGTCCTCGAACACACCATCGGCGTCACCGTCCTCGGCGTCTCGGGCGTCCACGCCCTCGGCACCTCGACCCAGCGCCTCGCGGGCGCGTTGCGCACCGCCATCGGCACCGGCTCGGTGCCCGGCGTGCGGGCCGGCACCACCGACGAGGGTCTGATCGTCGACATCGCCGTCGTCGCCGAGTACCCCACGAACGTCACGACGCTCGCCGACACCGTCCGCACCCAGGTGCAGCACGCCGTCGGTCAGCTCGACGGCGAGGAGGTCACGGTCAACGTGACCGTCACCGACGTGCACGGCCCGTTCGACGCCGACGAGGACGCCGCCGACAAGGTGAACGCCGCGGCCGACAAGACGAAGCAGGCCGTCTCGGACGCCGGCGACAAGGTCGGAGCCGCCGCCTCGGCCGCGGGTGACCGTGCCAGGGAGGCCGGCGAGAAGACCAAGGCCGCCGCCGGCGAGGCGCGTGACCGGGCCGGAGCCGCGGCGAGCGACCTGTCCGACAAGGCCAGGGCCGCGGCGGACGACCTGTCCGACAAGGCCCGCCAGCTGGGCGACAAGGCCGGCGAGGTGGCCGAGCAGGCCGAGGCCACCGCTGCCGAGGTCGGCGAGAAGGCGGCCGACAAGGCCGACGACGTCGCCGACAAGGCGCGCGACGTGGCCGACCAGGCGAAGGAGGCCGCCTCGGACGCCCGCGATTCCGCCGTCGACACCGGGGCCGACGCCCGCGAGAAGACCGCGGACGCCACGGACGCTGCCCTCGACGCGACGTCCGACGTCGTCGCCGGTGCCCGCGAGAAGGCTGCCGACGCGGTCGACGGCGTGGCCGACGCGGTCGACGAGAACCGGGCCTCCGGTGACGACGCGACCCGCGCCTCCTCGGACGCAGGCGACGACGCGGACGGTGACGCCGACGTGGTCGTCACCGTCGACGGGGGCACCGTGACCGTCGAGGTCGACGCCGACAGCGACGCCCACGTCGTGGTCGACGGAGCCGACGCCCCGACGACGGAGAAGTGATGTTCGGCCGACGCACCACGACGACGACCCGACGCCCGCGCCCGCGCGCGGTCTGGGCCGCGCTGGTGACCTCGGTCGTGCTCTGCGGGCTGATCGTCGTCGGCGTGCTGCTGCCGGTCCTCACCCTGATCGGCGCGGCCGACGGCGGCACGGCCGGCGCCCTCGACGTGCCCGTCGGCTCGATCGCGGCCGCGATCGCGATCGGCTACGTGCTGGCGCTGCTGTTGCTGCTGCTCATCGTCAAGGTGCGCAACGGCGCCCTCGCCTGGGTGCTCGGCGTGGCCGCGGTGATCTCGACGCTCGTCGTGTCGCTCTGGCCCCTCGTGGCCGTCGCGATCGCCGGCGTCGACCAGGTGCAGGACGTGATCCCGTTCATCCAGGACCTCGTCGCGAGGTTCTGGCCGGGCAGCTGACGCGACCACCCCGAGGAGGGGGGGGGGGGGGGGGGCGCCGCCCCCCCCCCCCCCCCCCCGCCCCCCGCCCCCCCCCCCCGCCGGCGCGCCCGCCCCCCCCCCCCGGGGGCCCCCCCCGCGCCCCCCCCCCCCCACCCCCCCCCCCCCCCCCCCAC